>JAILIG010000066.1 GCA_024695445.1 Oscillospiraceae bacterium | reverse complement strand
GGCGACCAGCTCGGTCGGGTTGACCGCGCCGCCGCTCTGTGCGCTGAAATGTCCGCCCTTTGCGATGATGTCCTCGATCAGATCCTCGGCGTTGTTGATTCTGCCGACTGTCGTCAGCACATAGCTGCCGAGGTGCGAGCGCACGAGAATCGGCTGCGGATCGGTATCGCTGATACATCCGACGCCCATATTGCCGTGCATCTCGTTCAGGTCCGTCGAAAATTTCGTCCGGAAGGGCGCATTTTCGATGTTGTGAATTGCGCGCTGAAAGCCGTTTGTGACATCATACATCACCATGCCGCCTCTGCGCGCGCCGAGGTGGGTGTGATAGTCAATGCCGAAGTAAAGATCTGCCGTGCAGTCCTCGCGGGACGCCGCGCCGAACAGTCCGCCCATAGGTTTCCTCCGTGCCTTTTTGAATTACTCGCCCATCAGGCGCTTCATGATCTCCCTGTACGCTTCCTCGACGCCGCCCATATCTCTGCGGAAGCGGTCCTTGTCGAGCTTCTCGTGCGTGGTGGAATCCCAGAAGCGGCAGGTATCCGGCGAAATCTCGTCTGCAAGGACGATCCGGCCCTTGAATCTGCCGAATTCGAGCTTGAAGTCGATCAGGTCGATGTTCAGGCCCTTGAAAAACTTCTTCATGAACTCGTTGACGGCAAAGGCATACTTTGCGATCGTGTCGAGCTCCTCCTTCGTCGCAAGGCCGAGTGCCAGTGCGTAGTAGTCATTGATGAACGGATCGTGCAGATCGTCGTTCTTGTAGCTGAATTCGAGAATCGGGCAGAGCAGCTCTCTGCCTTCCTCGACGCCCATGCGCTTGGAAAAGCTGCCGGCTGCCACATTGCGGACGATGACCTCCAGCGGGACGATCTCGACCTTCTTGACCAGCGTGTCGCGGTCGGACAGCTCCTCGACCAGATGCGTCGGGATGCCCTCCTTTTCGAGCAGCGAGAACATATAGTTCGTCATGCGGTTGTTGATGACGCCCTTGCCGGCAATCGTGCCGCGCTTTGCGCCGTCGCCTGCGGTCGCGTCGTCCTTGTAGGACACGATCACGAGATCGGGATCAGAGGTTGCAAAAACCTTCTTTGCCTTGCCCTCGTAGAGCTGCTCACCTTTTGTCACATTCGCCATTTTCAGATTCCTCCTAAACATTTTCCGTGCGGGGATATCCCGCATTGATATCAGATACACACCGCACTGCGGTGATCGGGAACAGATTATTCCGCTTTCGGGGCCGAAGCCGTCGCGGGCGTGCCGGACGCGTGAATGAGCGGCGTCAGCGGGCAGTTGTCGCCCGTGCCGGTCACATAGAGGACAGCGGTCACGGTATCGCGCAGAATCAGCAGGGTTCTCCCGCCGACCTCGTCCGTTCTGACCAGTTCAAAGCGCGGGGCGTCCGGATCGGTTGCCGTGCCGAACATATCTCTCAGTGCGCCTTTCAGCATATCGCTTTCTCCTTACAGCGCTGCAATTTTGTCCTGCAATGCGGCATTTTTCTGCTCGACGCCGGCAATCATCTCCGCCTTGCGCGCAATGAGCTGCGCGGCGAGGCCTTCGTCAGAAAGCGCGAGCATCTGCACGGCGAGAATCGCCGCGTTCTTCGCACCGTCTACGGCGACGGTCGCAACCGGAATGCCGGGCGGCATCATGACGGTCGCCAGCAGCGCGTCCATTCCTTCGAGTGCCGCACCCTTACAGGGAATCCCGATGACCGGCAGCGTCGTATGTCCGGCAATGACGCCGGCGAGATGTGCCGCCATGCCCGCCGCACAGATGATGACGCCGAAGCCGTTTTCCGCGGCCTTCTCCGCAAACTCCGCGGCAAGCGCCGGAGAGCGGTGCGCGCTCATGACACGCGCCTCAAACGGGACACCGAAGCTCTTTAACTCCGTCAGCGCATTTTTGACAACCGGGAAGTCGCTGTCGCTGCCCATGATGACTGCTACTTTTTTCATGAAATGCCGTCCTTTCTCAGTGGAAGATCAGCGGGCGGTCCCGGCCGCATCGAGCTGCGCGTCGGAAAAGCCGCTGTAAGTATATGCACCCGCTGCGTTCCGGCTGACGGTGAGGTACATCGCAGTGCGGATGTCCTCGGAGCTGCCGTCCGCGCCGTCGCGGCGGTAGGTGACACCGATCTGTAGGAAATAAGTCGGAAAGCCTGCGGACTCCTTCATCTTCAGGCGGGTGACGCGGGCCTCCTGCAAAAAGCACTTCCGGTACCGGCCGGCCGCCGCAAGCGATGCGGTGTCCTCGCCGGAAAAGAGTGCGGGATCGAGCGTGCTGTCGTCGATCATCAGATAAGTGAGATACGCTGCGGCGGCATCGCCGAGCCGCGTGAGCGTCTCCGGATCGGGTGCAGCGGCAAGCTGTACCTCGTCGAGATCCATGATGAGGCGGTGCAGTCCGATTTTGTGCTCGGAGTGCCATGCCGTGCGGATCAGCCGCCCGCCGCGCAGGGTATTCCGGACGGTGTCGCCGTTTCTGCCGAGCAGCAGCGTGTCGCCGTCGGGCTCACAGATTTCCCAGGCCACATCCGTCCAGCGGGTGCCGTCGTCGTGGTAAATATGCGAGCGTGTCTGGCCGTTTTCGAGAAATTCCGCGATCCAGAGGTCCTCGGCCTTGCGCGTGAAGTCGCTGTAAATCAGCGGGACCAGCAGCTCGCCGTTCATGCGGATCAGACCGCAGCGGGAGCCGTCCTTCGTCTGCCGGTAGGCGATCAGCACATCGTCGTTCATGATGCGGAGATGCTGCCACTGGGGCTGCACGAGCACTCTGCCGCCCGGCGTCCGGACGCCCCAGGAGCCGTTCTCGATAAAGAGCTCGGCGGTCTGCTCCCGCTTCGGCTCGGCGGTCTGCGCGGACTGCTCCGGCAGATCGGCGTCAGACATCGTGTGCGACGCCACGGCGACGCTCAGGCACAGCACGGCCGTCAGCAGCACAAGAATCAGAATTTTCATCCGGCTGTTCATCGGCGGCAGCTCCTTTGCTTCAGAGTGGATGCGGGATTACGGTTCCTTCTTCGCTTCATCGGCAGCGGCAAAGCGGTCCCGGTTCTCCTCCGTTTCGCGGACGAGGTAGATCGGGCGGTGCTTGACCTCCAGATAGGTCTTGGAGAGATACAGCCCTACGATGCCCGTGCAGAAAAGCTGAAGTCCGCCGAGGAAGAAGATCGAGCAGATCGTCGTCGGGTAGCCGTCCACGGGCTCGCCGAAGCAGAGCTTCTTGATGACTGTAGCCACAATCATAATCAGCGCGATGAGGCAGGAAACCAGTCCGAGGATGACCGAGACGGTCAGCGGGGCGGTCGAGAAGCCGATGATGCCCTCAATCGAATAGCGGAACAGGCCCCAGAAGCTCCATGCCGTCGTACCGGCGGCACGCTCGACATTTTCGTATTCCAGATACTTGACGCGGAAGCCTACCCACGAGAAAATGCCCTTGGAAAAGCGGTTGTACTCGGTCATCGAGAGCACCGCATCGACCATCTGGCGCGTCATGAAGCGGAAATCCTGTGCGCCGTCCACGATCTCGGTCTGCGAGATCCTGTTCATAATCCGGTAAAAGAGCCTTGCGAACCACGAGCGCACCTTTGATTCGCCTGCGCGGGAAACTCTGCGCGTGGTGGCACAGTCATACTCCCCGCTGCGCACGGCTTCATACATTGTCGGAAGAAACGCCGGCGGATGCTGCAAATCGGCATCCATGACGACGCAGTAATCGCCCTTTGCATTTGAGAGACCGGCATAGATGCCCGCCTCCTTGCCGAAATTGCGGGAAAAGGAGATATACCGCACGCGGGTATCGCTGCGCGACAGCTCCCGCAGCTTTTGCAGGGTTCTGTCCTTTGAGCCGTCGTCGATGAACAGGTATTCAAAGGCAAGCTCCGGATACTGCTCCTGCATCTGCGCGGAAACCTTCGTAATTTCCGCATAAAACAGCGGCAGAACCTCCTCCTCGTTATAGCACGGCACGATGACCGAAATCAGCTTCTGCTCCGTCAAAGTTCTCAATCCTCCCCACGGCGCCGCGCCGGACGGCCGGTACGGCGGGTACGCATAAACATACACGATACATTATACCGCAAATTGCGAAAAAAAGCAAGAGGGCGAGCATCATTTGCGGAAATTTCACCGCTTCGCACAAAAATCGTCAAAGGAATGCGGAATGAACAGTTAGGAGTTAGCAGTGAGGAGTGAGGAATTGTTCCGCAACCTGAGAACCAACGAAAAAGCAACCGGAGAGCGAAAGCCGAGCAACTAGGAGAAGGGGAATCAGGAAGGGGGATGCGCGCCGTATATGCAAAGCATATACTTGGGGAAACCGAAAGGGGGAAGGGGGCTGCGAAGCGCAGCGGAGCCGCTTCCTTCCCTCTTTGGGTGCCTCCCTCGCATTCGCGCCCCGCGGCGGGCAGTGCCCGCCTCCATTGATCTAAAGCCCGCCGGAAACGCCCACAAATCATTTTTCGCCTTTTCCCTCCATTGCACAAAAGACAAACGCGTTCAATTTCAGCTCCTCGTTATGCTTTGGCTTATGGAAAATAAGGTATCCGCTGCGCGGATGCGATTTGAGAATGGGGCTCTCTGATCGCACAGGTTTCGCAAGCGAAACCGCTCAGTTTGCCTTCGGCAAACTGGGAGCCCCAAGCCCTCAGAGCTCTTCTAAGGCGGAGAGAGTTTCGCCGCCTGCGGGCGGCGACGAGGGCGCTGCCCTCGACCTGCGAGCTTTTTGAAAAAAGCTCGACCAAAAACTTTAGTTTGGGCTGCCGGAAAACTTTAGATCAACGCCCGCGCCGCCCGCTTGCATTATTTGCGCTGATATGGTATAATAAAAACTGCCGGCGGCTTTCACCCGGCTATCCCCCCCACAACAAAGGAAGGAGTGCTGAAAATGCTGGAGCTTCGGCATTTGTCATTCAGTGCAGAAAATAACGGCGGGAAAGCGGAAATCATCCGCGACCTGAACCTCACCGTCAGCGACGGGAAATTTGTCGTCATCACCGGCCCGAACGGCGGCGGAAAATCCACCCTCGCAAAGCTCATCGCCGGCATCGAGAAAAGTACCGGCGGTCAGATCATTCTGGACGGCACCGACATCACGGAAAAAAGCATCACCGAGCGCGCCCGCATGGGCATCGGCTTCGCCTTTCAGCAGCCCGTGCGCTTCAAGGGCCTGACCGTCCTCGACCTCATGCGCATTGCGGCGGGACGGGCGCTCTCTGTCTCCGAGGCCTGCGAATGGCTCTCCGAGGTCGGGCTCTGCGCCAAGGACTATATCCGCCGCGAGGTCAACGCTTCGCTCTCCGGCGGCGAATTAAAGCGCATCGAGATCGCCACCGTGCTGGCAAGAGATGTCCGCCTCGCGCTCTTTGATGAGCCGGAGGCCGGCATCGACCTCTGGAGCTTCCAGAACCTCATCCGCATTTTCGAGCAGATGCGCCGCAACGAAAAAGGCCGCACCATCATCGTCATTTCGCATCAGGAGCGCATCCTCAATATCGCAGACGAAATCGTCGTCATCGCGGACGGCGCGGTGCAGAACAAAGGCTCCCGCGAGGAAATTCTGCCCGCCATTACCGGAACAAACTGCGCGGTCAATCCCTGTGAACGCATGAACGGAGGGAATCAGGCATGATGAACATGGACGCAATTCAGCAGCAGCTTCTCGCCGAGATCGCCGGGCTGCACGAGGTCCCGGAGGGCGCCTACAATCTCCGCGCAAACGGTCAGTCCGTCGGCAGACAGTCCACCGCAAACATCGAAATCGTCAGCAAGACCGACAAAAGCGGCATCGACATTCACATCCGGCCCGGCACAAAGCACGAGAGCGTGCATATTCCGGTCGTACTCAGCGAGAGCGGCCTCAAAGAGACCGTTTACAACGACTTTTTCATCGGGGAGGACTGCGATGTGCTGATCGTCGCGGGCTGCGGCATCGACAACTGCGGCACGCAGGATTCCGAGCATGACGGCGTCCACCGGTTCTATATCGGCAGGGGCTCCCGCGTGCGCTATGTGGAGAAGCATTACGGCGCGGGCGACGGCACCGGCAAGCGCATCCTGAACCCCGTGACCGAGGTCTATATGGAGGAAAACAGCACCGCCGAAATGGAAATGGTGCAGATCAAGGGCGTGGACTCGACCGAGCGGGAAACCGTCGCAGAGCTCGCGGCAGGCGCAAAGCTCATCGTCCGCGAGCGTCTGATGACGCACGGAACCCAGACCGCCGGCAGCATTTACAAGGTCAGCCTCAACGGCGACGGTTCGAGCGCGGATGTCGTTTCGCGCTCCGTTGCGCGGGACAAAAGCTTCCAGAAGTTCGACGCCTGCATTGCCGGAAATGCCGCGTGCAGCGGACACACCGAGTGCGATTCGATCATCATGGACAGCGGCAGAATTCTGGCCGTGCCGTCGCTCGAAGCAAACCACATTGACGCGGCGCTTGTGCATGAGGCCGCAATCGGCAAGATCGCGGGCGAGCAACTCGTCAAGCTCATGACGCTCGGCCTCACCGAAGCGGAAGCCGAGGAACAGATCATCAACGGATTCCTCAAATGAGCGTTAGGAATGAGGAGTGAGGAATTGTTCCGTAACCTGAGAACCAACGAAAAAAGAGCCCATCGAGCGAAAGCCGGGCAACTAGGAGAAGGGGAATCAGGAAGAGAGATGCGCGCCGTATATGCAAAGCATATACTTGGAAAAACCTAAAGGGGAAGGGGGCTGCGAAGCGCAGCGGAGCCGCTTCCTTCCCTCTTTGGGTGTCCCCCTCGCATTCGCGCCCCGCGCCCGGCAAAAATCCCTGTCGGACACTGGATAAAGCACAAAGGACGAAGGCGCACGGAACAACTCCTCACGCCTAACTTTTCAATTCCGCATTCCATGAAACAGAAAACCCGCAGATGCCTTTCGGTTCTGCGGGCTGTTTTTTGCGTCAAGGTGATCACTTTCCCTTAAAGTGATCATGTGATCATCTGATCACCTTACGCAAAGTATAAGAGCAAGCCTTTGAAATATACAGCCGGTACACACCTGCACGCTGATTTTCAGACGCAGACCTGCGTATCAGGCGGGCGGGGAGCCCCCGCGGGCAATGATCTAAAGCTCTCCGCCCGGCAGTGCCGGGTTCCATTGATCTAAAGCTCTCCGGCAGCAAAGTGAGAACCTTTTGTCTGCTTCTCTACGGCAGCACCAACGAAAAAGCAGCCAGAGAGCGAAAGGAGAACAATAAAGGGGTTAAAGGTAAGGAAAGGGGATGCGCGCCGTATATGCAAAGCATATACTTGGAGAACCTTAGGGGATAGGGGGAATGAGCTGCGAAGCGCAGCGGAGCCGCCCATCGTCCTCTTTGGGTTTGTCTCTCGCATTCGCGCCCCGCGCCCAGCAAAAATCCCTGTAAGACAAAAAGATAAAGCACAAGAAACAAACGCGCACAGAACAACTCCTCACTTCTAACTTTCCAATTCCGCATTCCGTGAAACAGAAAACCCGCAGATGCCTTTCGGTTCTGCGGGCTGTTTTTTGCGTCAAGGTGATCAGATGATCACATGATCACAATAGGAAAAAGTGATCACCTTGCCTGTTCGGGGATGTTCAAGATGATCAGATGATCACATGATCAGTTTTAGAAAAGTGATCACCTTGGCAAAGAGATTCTGAACAGGCGGTTCATAATGATTTCACCGTTTCTTCATGGGTTTGCCGCTTGAATCTTCATCGGATTCCGTGGTATAATCGGCAGTGCCGGGCGGGCGGGGAGCCCGCATTCGCGGAACAACTCCTCACTCTTAACTT
>JAILIG010000049.1 GCA_024695445.1 Oscillospiraceae bacterium | reverse complement strand
TCCCGTAGGAGTCTGGGCCGTGTCTCAGTCCCAATGTGGCCGTTCAACCTCTCAGTCCGGCTACTGATCGTCGGCTTGGTGAGCCGTTACCTCACCAACTACCTAATCAGACGCGAGCCCATCTTTGAGCGATAAATCTTTGATTACAGGGTCATGCGGCCCCGTAATGTCATGCGGTATTACCATCCGTTTCCAGAAGCTATTCCACTCTCAAAGGCAGGTTGCTCACGTGTTACTCACCCGTCCGCCACTAAGTAATCAAAAGCAAGCTCTCAATTACTCCGTTCGACTTGCATGTGTTAAGCGTGCCGCCAGCGTTCGTCCTGAGCCAGGATCAAACTCTTAATAAAGTTTGTATTTAACAGCCGCTCTCTCAAGCGACCGTTAGATCCTAGTCATTACGATTTCACTCGCAATTACTGCTTTTTGCGCTTTTTTGTCTCGCCTCGACATGTACCTCCGCTTCGCATTTTCATGCTCCCCTTCGGTACGGAATCTCAAGGGTTCTTCTTGGTTGCATTGTTCAATTTTCAAGGTGCTGTTGCCGTTCCGCTTCAGGCGGACAGCTTATTTATTATAGCACATTTCAATCGGTTTGTCAAGCCCTTTTCAAAACTTTTTTGAAAATTTCCTGATTCCGTTTGGCAGTGCCTGCCGTCCTTGCGACAGCTTGTTTATTATATCACATCCAGGCGAACTTGTCAAGTAGAATCAAAGCAGGAATATTCCACAGTTTCTGGTTAAATTGCACACTGACTGTGGAAAACAGCGGCAGAATCCGCTCCGCCGCCGTTCAATTCTCATTTTTTCAGCATGACCGCCGCCCAGCCGGCGCTCTGCTCGACGCGCTCCACGCGCAGACCGACCTCCTGCATGGCCGTCTTTACCTCCTCCAGCCGCTCGTCAATGATGCCGGACAGCAGCAAAGTGCCGCCGTCCCGCAGATATTTCACGAACAGCCCGCGCATGGCGATCAGGATATCCGAAACAATATTCGCGCAGACCACATCCCAGCCGCTGCCGAAGGAATCCGCAAGCGCCTCGTCTTCCAGGATGTTGCCGCAGAATGTCTCATATTTCGCGGGATCTATGCCGTTGCGCACCGCGTTTTCCAGCGCGGATTCCGTCGCATTCTGCTCAATGTCAATCGCCTTGACCGACTCCGCGCCCAGCAGCATCGCGCCGATCGACAGAATGCCGCTGCCGCAGCCGATGTCCAGCACCCTTGCGCCCGGCTGCACACAGCTTTCCAGCATCGCAAGGCAGAGGCGGGTTGTGTCGTGCTGGCCCGTGCCGAAGCTCGAGCCCGGATCAATGTGCAGCGCCGTGCGCCCCGCGGGAACCGGCTCGTCCACCCATGTCGGCGTGATCCACAGGCGGTCGCCGACCGGCAGCGGGCGGAAATACTGCTTCCAGTTGTTCGCCCAGTCCTCCTCGCGGACGCCCTTGCTCGAAATTTCCAGCGTCCCGAAATCCGCGGCATCCGACCGCTGCTTCAGACTGTTCAGCAGACTGCGGAGCGCCGTCATCTGCTCGCCCCCCTGCGCATTTTCCGGCACATAGACCGTCACGCGGGGAGAACCGGCCGTCAGCGACTCCATCAGGCCCTCCTCCAGATAATCCCAGTGTCCGGCCTTGCCCGCCATCAGCTCGTCAAAATCGTCCGGATCGTAAATTGCAAAGCCCTTGAACCCGATGTCCGTCAGCATCGCGCAGAGCACATCCAGACCGGCCTTCGCCGTCTCGACGGAAACCTCTGTCCAGTTCACTGTGCCTGCCCCTCTCCGAGCGCGAGAATCGCGTCAACTGCCGGCTGGAGCCAGTCGCCCTCAAAGAGCTCGACCATGCCCTTGTCGCAGGCCACCGCCAGCTTCGGATTCATCGGGATTCTGCCGAGCACCGGCAGACCGTGCGCCGCGGCAATTTCCGGCAGGCGGCTCTCACCGAAGACCGGAATCTCTTTGCCGCAGTCAGGACATACCGCATAGCTCATATTTTCGACGATGCCGAGAATCGGAATGTTCATGGTCTCCGCCATTTTGACCGCCTTTTCCACGATCATTGAGACCAGCTCCTGCGGCGTCGTGACAATCAGAATGCCGTCCACAGGGATGCTCTGGAACACCGTCAGCGGCACATCGCCGGTTCCGGGAGGCATATCGACAAAGAGGAATTCGTCATCGCCCCAGACCACATCCGTCCAGAACTGCTTGACCGCGCCCGCGATGACCGGACCGCGCCAGATCACAGGATCGGACGGGTTTTCCAGCAGCAGATTGACACTCATCAGATCAGTGCCGAGCTTCGAGCGCACCGGATAAATCGCCTGCTCATCGGCCTCTGCGCGCCCGGTCACGCCGAACATCTTCGGGACGGACGGACCGGTGATGTCTGCGTCAAGGATGCCGACCGTGCGGCCCGTGCGGCGGACGGAAACCGCCGTCAGTGCCGTAACAAGGGACTTGCCGACGCCGCCCTTTCCGCTGACGACCGCAATGACCTTTCCGATTTTGCTCAGTGCGTGCGGCTGCTCGTGCAGGTCCGCAGGGGTTCTGCTCGCGCAGGCTTCGCCGCAGGTCGAGCAGTCATGTGTGCATTCACTCATGTTTCATTCTTCCTTTCCGAGTCTTTCCTTATGCTTTCCGCATCGTGTACCAGTATACCACATAATCCCGATTCTGTCAACAAACCGGCCATCCCGTTGCCCCGCCGCACAAAAAAAACAGGACGGCATTCAAATGCCGTCCTGTTCCGAATATCAGCGTTCAAGCGTCTGATTCAGGGAATCAGTGCTTTCTGCGGATTGCGTAAGCTGCGCCAGCAGCGGTCAGCAGACCTGCGATTGCCAGAGCTGCACCGGTCTCACCGGTCTTCGGGCCCGGAACATCGCCGCCGCCGTTGTTGTTGGAGGTAGCATCGGTAGCATCCGTTGCGCCGCTGCCTTCGCCGGAAACGGTGGTGGTGGTGTCGGTGGTGTCAGAGCTGTCGCCAGTACCCGGCTCCTGAGAAATCGTGGTGGTCGTGGTGGGCTCCTCAGAAGAAGAAGAGCTCGTGGTCGTGGTCGTGGTGGTCTCCTCAGAAGTGGTGGTCTCCGGAGCCTTGATCTTGATCCAGCCGTCAACGAGCTCATAGGTCTTAGCTTCCTTGGCGCTGTTCACGAGCTGGCTGATCTCGCCCAGATCCATGACGAAGGTGTCGTCCGCCTTGGCATCGTCCGGAACCTTCACCTTGATGGTGTAGAGGATGCCGTCCTGCGTGCAGTCATCGCCGCTGCCCATCGTGGACCAGCCGATCTGATGCTTGCCGGAGTTGTAGCCGAGGGTGGTGTTCAGGCCGGAAGCAGCAGGACCTGCATCGACCGGCTTAATGTATCTGCCTTCGACATTCTGGATCTCCAGACGCTCGTCGAAGATCAGGCTCAGGCCGGAAGCAGCATAGCCCGAGTTGTTGGAGAGGCTGACAGAGTAGCTGACGGTCTCACCCGGTTTTGCGTAAACCTGATCCGCAGTGAAGACCATCGGGCCTTCAGCAGAAGCGAACAGTGCTGCGCTCAGAGACAGCATGGTAGCCGCGCCGCAGACAAATGCAGCAGCCTTCTTAAAAATGGAAATGCTCATGTGTTTCAATCCTTTCTGTTTTCGTAAAATCAATGCTGGAAGCATTGTTACCATATGGATGCCGGCGAAAAGCCGGCTCACGGGATGACTCCCGCGATGGAAGATCCTTCGCAGTGCACGCCTGCCTGACACGGGCGGACATTGTTCCGGATGATATATGATTATTCTATCACAAAACCCGATTTTGGTCAAGCGTTCCGGCACGATTTCTGTGCCAATTTTATTGCTTCTTTTTTACGGATTTTTGTGAATAATCAACAATCGCGATGTGATTCCTGCCTGATTCTGTCATTTTCGGGATGTTTTCCGACATTTTCCGGCAGCCGCAGGGCAGAAAGCCGTCCGGCGGTGATTTCCGCCGCCCGTTCCCCCTTCGGAATCCACGCAAATGCCGCATATCCGCCCGACCGCCGCTGCGACCGGAGCTCATATGCAGACGGATCCGGCCGTTCCATACCGCATCGCCTCCGCTTCACAATATGAGACAAACGCGGAATTCAGAATCGCGCTCAGGACTTCTTGAACCGCTGCTTCATGCGCAGGCTGTTGTCGAGAATCTGCTTGCGGATGCGCAGATGCTCCGGCGTAACCTCCAGCAGCTCGTCCTCGCCGAGATATTCGAGGCAGTCTTCGAGGCTCATGTCCTTCGGCGGAATCAGGCGCAGCGCATCGTCGCTGCCGCTGGCACGGGTATTCGTCAGATGCTTGCGCTTGCAGACATTGACGACAATGTCCTCCGCCTTCGGCGAGCAGCCGACAACCATGCCCTCGTAGACATCCGTGCCGGCGCCGATGAACAGGCTGCCGCGCTCCTGCGCGTTGAACAGGCCGTAGGTGACGGCCTCGCCCGTCTCGTATGAGATCAGCGAGCCGACCGAGCGGTGCGGAATATCGCCCTTGTACGGCGCATAGCATTCAAAGACCGACGACATGATGCCCTCGCCCTTCGTATCGGTGAGGAACTCGCTCTTATAGCCGAACAGTCCGCGGGACGGAATCAGGAATTCCAGCCGCATCCGGCTGCCCTGCGGGTGCATCTCCTGCAGCTCCGCCTTGCGGGTGCCGAGCTTTTCCATGACCGCGCCGACCGCGCCCTCCGGCACATCAATGACCAGACGCTCCACCGGCTCCTGCCGCTTGCCGTCAATCTCCTGGAAAAGCACGCGGGGCGGCGATACGGCGAGCTCATAGCCCTCGCGGCGCATCGTCTCAATCAGAATGGACAGATGCATTTCGCCTCTGCCCGCAACCAGAAACGAATCCGTGCTGTCGGTATCGCTCACGCGCAAAGAGACATCCTTGAGCAGCTCGCGATAGAGCCGTTCGCGGAGCTGGCGCGAGGTGACGAACTTGCCCTCTCTGCCGGCGAGCGGGCTGTCGTTGACCGAGAAGGTCATCTCGACGGTCGGCTCGCTGATTTTCGTAAAGCTGATCGGCTCAAAGCTCCCCGCCGCGCAAATCGTATCGCCGATATTGATATTCTCGATGCCGGACACCCAGACGATGTCGCCGACGGTCGCACTCTGCGTCGAGACGCGCTGAAGCTGCTCGATCTGGAGCAGCGTGACCAGCTTCGCCGGAACCGGCTTTTCGTCGCTGTGCCAGTTTCCGACCTGCACCTGCTGCCCGACCTTCGCCGTGCCGCGGACAATTCTGCCGATGCCGATGCGGCCGACATATTCATTGTAGTCGATCGAGGAAATCAGCATTTGCAGCGGCTCGTCCGGCTCGCCCTGCGGCGGCTCGATGTAGTCGAGGATCGTGTCAAAGAGCGGTTTTAAGTCCGTGCCGGGCTCATACTGCGAAATGGAAGCCGTGCCCGCTCTGCCGGAGCAGAACAGCACCGGGCTTTCAAGCTGATCGTCATTCGCGTCGAGGTCGAGCAGCAGCTCCAGCACCTCGTCGCCGATCTGGTCCAGACGGGCGTCCGGGCGGTCGATCTTGTTGACGACAATGATGATCTTCTGTCCCATTTCCAGTGCCTTGGACAGCACGAAGCGCGTCTGCGGCATCGGGCCCTCTGCGGCATCGACCAGCAGCAGCACGCCGTCCACCATGTTCAGCACGCGCTCGACCTCGCCCGAAAAATCCGCGTGGCCCGGCGTGTCGATAATGTTGATCTTCACACCGTTATACATGACGGATGTGTTCTTCGCAAGGATCGTGATGCCGCGCTCGCGCTCCAGATCGTTGGAGTCCATCACGCGCTCGGCAACCGACTGGTTCTCGCGGAATGCGCCGCTCTGCTTGAGCATCTCGTCCACGAGCGTGGTCTTGCCGTGGTCAACATGGGCGATGATTGCGATGTTCCTTAAGTCATTGCGGATCAAAGAAATTCCTCCTAAATATTACAGGATCAGCCCTCGGCCGTTTCCTTCATTTTCTGCTGCAGAGCAGCGATTTCGTCGTCAAACAGCCGCAGGTTGATGTCGCCGGACGCCGTGACCGCAAAGCGCTTGCCGCGCCGCAGCCAGTAGAGCGCCTGCTTCAAGTCCTTTTCCGTGCCGTAGCCCTCCGCGAAATGTGCGGAAAGCTGCGCCGTAATGCGCACATACGCCTCTTTCAGCCGGTTCAGGATCTCGTCGAAATCGAGAAAGCCCGGCATCGTGTAAAACTGCCAGTA
>JAILIG010000044.1 GCA_024695445.1 Oscillospiraceae bacterium | reverse complement strand
AAGCAGAGCTTTGGAAAAACTCCTCACTCCTAACTTTTCATTCCGCATTCCGCATTCATCATTCTGAATTTCCAGACCAGGCAAAGGAGACTTTCATATGGCAATGACGATTCTGTACCCGGTCGGGCAGCACCTGTATGTGAACCTGACCAACCAATGTCCCTGCGCGTGTACCTTCTGCATCCGGCAGAACGGCGACGGCGCTTACGGCTCCGACAGCCTCTGGCTCGACCATGATCCGGACATGGACGAAATCCGTGCGGCGTTTTCCGCATGGAATCCCGCAGACTTCACGGAGCTGGTCTTCTGCGGCTACGGCGAGCCGACCGAGGCACTCGAAATGCTCTGTGCCGCGGCTGCCTATGCAAAGACGCTGCCCGGCTGCCCGCCGGTGCGGCTCAATACAAACGGGCTTTCCGACCTGATTCACGGCAAGCCGACGGCGCATCTGCTCAAGGGGCTGGTCGATACGGTGTCGATCAGTCTGAACGCGGGCACAAAGGCAGAATACCTCGCCGTGACGCGCCCGAAGTGGGACAGCGCCTTTGAAGCGATGCAGCAGTTTGCATCGGACTGCAAGGCCTTTGTGCCGAAGGTGATGTTTACGGTGGTCGATGTGATCCCGCAGGAGGAAATCGAGGCGGCGCAGGCCGTTGCGGATTCCCTCGGCATCCCGCTGCGCGTCCGCAAGTACGATTCGTGAGTTCATCCGGAACCGCGCCGCGCAGACGGTCAAAGGGCCGGCGGATGAGACTGTTTCGTCCGTAAACGGAAGGCGCCCCGCTGATAAGGACGGTACTCACACAGAAGTATGAAGCCATAGTATTTCTGATATATCGTCAGAAGTACTATGGCGTTTCTATTGACAATGCAGCGATGTTGTGCTACAATTGTCACTAACATAAATCGGAATTTAGGTAACTAACTAAATTTTTAATTATGAGGTGATTCAAAAATGAACATAAAACGTATAAATGAAGAAGATAGCAGAATAGGCAGCTTTATCAATGAAGAATTCTTATCTTATGCTGAACAGAACAATGTCGATTTGAATTATAATGAATTCTGTTTTATTGCAGAAAGCGATGATGGTGAGGTTTTAGGTGTTATTACAGGTCGTGCATATTATAATGAGGTGCATATAGGAGATTTGATTATTCATAAAGCTCACAGAAAATGCGGATTGGGAAGCAGACTTGTTTTAGCAGTTGAGGAAGCATTTCAAAATACAGAATATGATAAAATCACCCTTACAACTTTTGGCTTTCAAGCACCTGAATTCTATAAGAAACTTGGGTATGTCGTTGAATTCGTTCGAGAAGATAAAAATCCTAAATTATGCAAGTATTTTTTATCAAAACAAATCATCTGATAAATTCTGATTTATCTGAACAGGAAAAAATGATGCCCCGAAGCGCTTTGAAACGCTTCGGGGCAAAACTTCTATATGGGTATCTGTCTTACGGGGAGCCCCCTTTGTCATAGATCTGCCGCGTCAGTCCTTCCAGAAGCTCAGCCCGCGGTCGTCAATTCCCACATCGGCCGCCCGGAACACCGGGTTCTTTCCGGCCTTCTTCTGCTTCTCGTAGTCGCGGAGCGTCCGTGCAGCCTTTCCCGAAAGCAGCAGACAGCACGGAATGTTAATCAGCGTCATCGCGCCCATCGTGATGTCCGCGGTCGTCCACGCGAAGTCCATCGGGACCAGCGCGCCGAGGAAAATCACAACCACGCACGCCAGCCGGAAGCCCAGCATGAACCGTTTGGACGGCTCCCGCTTCTTGTTCAGGTAGATCAGTGCGTTCGTTACATAGTAGAGGTTGCCGAGCAGCGTCGTGAACGCAAACAGCACCATTGCGGCCGTGATGAACAGCGGCCCGGCCTGTCCGAAGACCGTCGAAATCGCGTTCTGTACATACTTTGCGCCGGAGACCGCCTCGGAATACTCCGTGCCGGAGGAGAGACAGAGAAATGCCGTTGCCGTGCAGAGCAGAATCGTGTCGATGTAAACGGAGACCGTCTGCACGAGGCCCTGCTTTGCGGGGTGCGTGACATCCGCCGAGGCGGAGGCGTTCGGCGCGGAGCCGACACCCGCTTCGTTCGAGTACAGGCCGCGCTTGATGCCGTAGACCATGCAGGAGCCGCTCAGGCCGCCGAAGATCGAGCGGAAATTGAAGGCGTCCTCAAAGATCAGCGCAAACATATGCGGGATGTTCGCGTAGTTCACGGCAATGACAATCAGCGAGATCAGGACATACAGAATGCCCATGACCGGCACGATTTTCTCCGTCGTGCTGATGATGCGCCTGCCGCCGCCCAGAATGCAGTAGCCGACGGTCACGGCGAGCACGATGCCGATGACGGCGGGCGTGATCTTCGGGTTGTAGAAGCTGTAAACCTCAAAGGTGGACTGTAAATTATACGAGCAGAGCAGCTGGAAGCCGACGGCATAGGTCGCAATCAGGAATACGCAGAACAGCGCCGCCACGACCGGGAGCTTCAGCGCGTGCTCGATGTAGTAGGCGGGGCCGCCGTAGCAGTTGCCGTTCGCGTCCCTGCGCTTGTAGATCTGCGCGAGCGTACTCTCGACGAAGGCCGATGCCGCGCCGATGATGCACATAATCCACATCCAGAAGCAGGCGCCCGGACCGCCGAGACAGATTGCCGTCGAGACGCCGACGATGTTTCCGGTGCCGACGCGGGACGCGGTCGAAACGATCAGCGCCTGAAAGGATGAAACTTTCTGGTCGCCGGCGGGCTTTTCAACGATCAGGCGGCAGGCGTCGCCGAAGAGCCGGATCTGCGCGAATCTCGTCCGGAAGGTGAAGAACAGTCCCGCGGCCGCCAGAACGATAATCAGCACGGGGTAGTACATGAAGTCGTCAACCTTGTTCAGAAAGTCAAAGATGTGCATATTTCGGATCCTCCGTTTCGTGATGATTCAGAATAAAATGTTTGCGGGGGAGGGAAAATGTGCTGATTTTATTATAGCATGATTCCGGCGCGATTGCAAGCGCTTTTTCAAAGGAAGCGGCGCTTTTTAGAACGGTTGGAGCGGTGGAGCCGGTCGGAGCTGACGACCAGAATGTCGCCCGGCTCCAGCACGATCTCGGCGGCGGGCAGGACGGTCAGGCCGTTCCGCAGCAGCACCAGTACGCGCAGTCCGAAGTCCGCGGCAGCCTCGCGGATTGTCCTGCCGCAGAGCGCGTGTTCCTTTTCGACGAGGATTTCCCCGACCTGCGAAACATCGGTCAGGACGGTGCTTTCATGCTCGCGGCGGTGGTAGTGCTCGACGAAGCCCGCGCTGATGATACCGGTCGGGATGGCGACGGCGCCGACGCCCAGAAAGGCAATCGCAATCGCCATGGTGCGGCCAATGAATGTGACGGGGTAGATATCGCCGTAGCCGACGGTCAGCAGCGTGGACATACTCCACCAGACGCCGGAGAACGCATTGCGGAACTTGTCCGGCTGGGCGTCATGCTCCGCGCCGTACATACAGAGGGACGAGGCGAACATCAGTACGATGATGATGAACAGCGAGGACAGGATCTGATTGCGCTTCTCGTACAGAACGCCCGTGATGACGCTGAAGGAATCGTACTGCGCATTGATGCGGAAGAGGTGGAAGATGCGCACGACGCGCAGCATCCGGAAGACGACGAAGCCGTCCAGGAAGAAAAAGGGGAGAATCGTCATCAGATCGACGACGCCGTCGAAGGAACGCAGGAAGCGGAGCCTTGCGTGTGCGGGGCTGCGGTCCGGGTACAGCAGATCGGCCGTCCAGATGCGCAGGATATACTCGGCGCAGAAGATGACGGCGGTCAGCAGCTCGATGAGGTGCAGCACGGGCAGATACGGCTGAAAGGCGTTGAAGGTGCTGAGGAACATGGTCACGATGTTGACGAGGATGGCCAGCACGATGAACCAGTCAAAGGCGCGGCTCGGCAGGTCCTCGCGGTTCCCGATCTGGATGATGTCGAAGATTCGTTTTTTCATAGGCAGAACCCCTTCCGGAAGTCTCAGCGCAAAAGCTGCTGTATTATCAGTATACCACGCGGCGGGAAATATTGCAAGCGGGAGAGAACGGAAGGCGGAATTAAAAGTTAGGAGTGAGCAGTGAGGAGCAATTCCTCCCTCTGGACATTTTTAGCGGGATATGGTATAATAGGCGCAGGAAAAGAAGGAGGTGCGCGGCATGAGCCTGTTTGAGCAGATCGAACCGCTGCTGCTCTCGGTACAAAAGCCCGCCCGCTACATCGGCGGGGAGCCGGGCAGCATCATGAAGGATAAATCGCAGGTCAGGGCGCGGTTTGCGTTCTGCTTCCCCGACCGCTACGATGTCGGCATGAGCAATCTCGGCATGAAGATTCTGTATGCGTGCATCAATGCCCGCCCCGAATACTGGTGCGAGCGCGTCTTTGCGCCGGATACGGACTTTGAGGCGCTGATGCGGGAGCATCACCTGCCGCTCTATGCGCTGGAAAGCCTCGAACCGGTCAGAGATTTCGATTTCATCGGCTTCACGATCGGCTACGAGCTCTGCTATACGAACATTCTGAACCTGCTCGATCTGGCGGGCGTGCCGATTTATCAGCGCGACCGCGGCGAAGCGATTGCCCCGATTGTCTGCGCGGGCGGCTCCTGTGTCTGCAATGCGGAGCCGCTGGCGGATTTCTTTGACCTGTGCTTTCTGGGCGAGGGCGAGGAGCTCGATCTGGAGGTCATGGACCTCTATGTCAAAATGCGCGATGCGGGTGCGACGCGCTCAGAGTTTCTCCGCGCCGCCGCACAGATCGAGGGCGTCTATGTCCCGTCGCTCTACGATGTCAGCTACAACGGGGACGGCACCGTCCGGGCAGTCACCCCGAAGGACGGCGCCCCGGCGAAGGTCAGAAAACGCATCATCAAAGACATGGACAAGTGCTTTGCGCCGGCGGAATTCGTCGTGCCGTTCGCGGAGATCGTGCATGACCGCGCCGTGACCGAGGTGCTGCGCGGATGTCTCAGAGGCTGCCGCTTCTGTCAGGCCGGATTTCTGTACCGGCCGTTCCGCGAGAAATCGCCCGAAGTCATCTGCGAGCAGGCGAGGAAGCTGATCGAAAACACCGGCTATGACGAGCTTTCGCTCTGTTCGCTCTCGACCTCCGATCACTCCCGCATCGAGGAGATGATGGACGGCCTGCTGACCTTTACGGAGAACGAGCACATCAACCTGAGCCTGCCGTCGCTGCGCGTGGACAATTTCAGCACCGGCCTGATGAACCGGCTGCGCAGGGTACGCTCCTCCGGTCTGACCTTTGCGCCGGAGGCCGGCACGCAGCGCCTCAGGGATGTCATCAACAAGAATGTCACCGAGGAAGAGCTGATGCGCACCTGCAACATCGCCTTCCGTGCGGGACAGAATTCCGTCAAGCTCTACTTCATGATGGGACTGCCGACCGAAACGGATGACGACATCCGCGGCATCATCGAGCTGGCACAGCGCGTCGTCGATCTCTACTACGAGGGCGAGCGCCGCCCGAAGGGCAAGCCCGTGCAGATCTCCTGCTCCGTGGCGACCTTTGTCCCGAAGCCCTTTACGCCCTTTGAGTTCCACCCGCAGGACACCAGAGAGATGATCGCGCACAAGCAGAAGATTCTGGAGGAGGCGGTTTCGGGCAAGCGGCGCATCCGCGCAAGCTGGCACTTCCCGGAGACGAGCATTTTAGAGGCCGTGCTGGCAAAGGGCGACCGCCGGCTCTCCGCCGTCATTTACGGCGCGTGGAAGCGCGGCTGCATCTTTGACGCGTGGTCGGAGCATTTCCGCTATGACCTCTGGCTCGAAGCCTTTGCCGAGGCGGGGCTGACGCCGGAATTCTACGCAAACCGCCCGCGTCCCTACGATGAGGTGTTCCCGTGGGATCACATCGACTACTATGTGGACAAGGCATTTCTCATCCGTGAGAATGAGAAGGCAAAGCAGGCGCAGACGACGAAGCACTGCCGTTTAAGCTGTGCGGGCTGCGGCGTGACGAAGGTCACGGGACACCCCTGCTTTGATTACAGCGCACAAAAGGCAGACTGAGAGGCGGTGACGCAGTGGACTGGATGTTACGGCTTGCGGAAAGCATGGCAGGGCTGTTCCGGTATGATGCACTCCTGATTCTGGGGCTGGCTGTCGGGGTATTCATGCTGGGACGCTGGGTTATCAAACGGGACGAGCGCGAGGAGAAGAAGAACAGCGCGGCTCCGGTCCGGACGGTTTGGGCGCGCATCTCTTACAAGCGCACCGGGGAAATCGGCATTGAACCCGCATGGTTTCTCACCTTCCGGGCGCCGGACGGCACCTCGCGGGAGCTGCGCGTCAGCCTCAAAGACTTTCAGACCTGGTCTGAGGGGGACTGCGGCGAGCTGACCTATCAGCGCAGGCGCTTTCTGAGCTTCACCCCGCAGGAGGTTCCCGCAGAGCTGCGGTACGCACTCAGCCACCCCGGACAGCAGCTCTCCCCGGCAATGCCGGAGCAGCCGGCCGTTCCCGCAGAGACGGAGGCACAGAACCGGTCCGAGCCGTTCTGAGCAGACGGCATCCGCAGCATATTTCAGCACGAAAGGAGCGATCTTATGCACTTTTCCATCAATCTGTTTCATTTTTCACCGCCCGTGATTGTGGCAGCGATCGTCTTTCTGGTCGTCATCGCAGTCAAAAACCGGAACGCAGAGAAGAAGCGGGACGACGCAGCCCCCGTGCAGTCGGTCTGGGCGCGGATTGCCGCCAAGCGTTTTGTAATGGCGCAGAACGATGTTTCCGCGGTAAACTGTATTACCTTTGAGGCACCGGACGGCTCGGTGCTGGAGCTGGAGGTCGATGCGGCGGTGTATGAGGCGTTCCGCGAGGGCGAGTGCGGCGAGCTGGTCTATCAGCGCAGGCGCTTTCTGAGCTTTACCCCGCGGCCGCTGCCCGATGCGGTGCAGTTTCCGCAGGGCGGTGCCGCGGCACCGGCGGCAGAGCTCCCGCAGCAGTTCGGTCAGAATCAGACCGGTCAGTTCTGACGCACAGAGCTTCCGCAGACAAAGGAGTGTTTTTCATGGTATTCGTTACAGCATACAGCTTTGCAGCAGGCGGCCTGTTTGCCGTGTTTTTCATCGCAGTGTTCTGCATCGTGCTGGTTTCCCTCTGCAGGGGCCTTGCAGAGTGGTTCCGCAACAACAGCGCCCCCGTCGAGACGGTTTCCGCCGTCATTGTCCGGATGCGGACGGCGGATGATTCGACGGTCATGACCAATGCCGACGGGACAGCCTCGGTCATGGGCGGGACGGCCTATTATGTCTGCTTCCGGACGGAGAACGGAGCGGAAAAGGAATTTCGCGTGAAACGCAGCGAGTACCGTTCCTTCCGGGAGGGAATGCAGGGAACGCTGACTTTTCAGGGCACGCGCTGGCACGGTTTTCAGCCGGTGTAATTCACGAAAACGGAGGAATTTCATATGAATCCGACAATTTTGGAACGATCGAATCATACCGCATTTGACACCATGATGCTGACGCTGGGAAAGGTGATGGCAGTCCTCTTCGTGATCGCTTTTGCGGCGGTGATTGTTTACATGATCCGTACAGGCGTAAAGCGCAGCAGGGAGGTCAAAACTGCGCCGCAGCTCACGGTTCCGGCGCGGGTGGTCACCAAGCGGACGGAAGTCTGGGGCGACCGCGCCTGCACGCATTATCATGTGACATTTGAATTTGAGAGCGGCGACCGCAGTGAGTTTACCGTGACGGGTGAGCAGTACGGGATGCTGGCCGAGGGCGATGCCGGCAGGCTGACCTTCAAGGGGCCGGAATTCATCTCGTTTGAGCGCTGAGCCCGCACAGTCAGGAGCAGAAAAATGAGAAATATCAGTTGTGTTATCAGTCTTGCAGCCGGGAATACGGTTGTCATAATCGTAGCGGCGGCCGTTCTGGCCGCGGTCATCATCAGCATAATCGTTTCGGCGGTCTCGTTTCACCGCACGGCGTCCAAAATCAGAAAGCTCGGAGGCAATCTGCCGCAGCTCAAAAATGTCCGCTCGATGGTGAACAATGCGCTCGATCAGCAGATTGCGGCGGAGGAGGCCGAAAGGAATGCACCGGAGAAAACGGCATCCGCACGCCTGATTGCCAAGCGCACGCAGGTTTTCGGACGGCTCTCGCGCACATTCTACTATGCGGGCTTTGAGCTGGAGAACGGTGAGCGCATCGAGCTCCGGCTGCCCGGCAGCGAGTACGGTCTGCTGGCCGAGGGCGATGCCGGCACACTGACCTACAAGGGCAGCAGGATGATCTCGTTTACCCGCTGAATCTGCAAAAAGGAGTGACCAATCCGTGATACCGGTCAGAGCGACCTTTGAAAAACGCCGCAGGGCGAAGTACATCTCGCATCTCGATCTCATGCGCTGTATGCAGCGGGCGTTCAAGCGTGCCGGCGTGCCGATCTGGTATACCGAGGGCTTCAACCCGCACGCCTATCTGATGTTTCCGCTGGCGCTCTCGCTCGGCTATGAGAGCGGCTGCGAGTGCATGGATTTCCGCATCGACGGCGAGATGTCCATGCAGACGGCGATGGAGCGGCTGAACCGCGTCCTGCCGCCCGATTTACAGATTGTCCGCGTGGCGGCACCCGTGCGCAAGCACACGGACATTGCCTTTGCAGACTACACGGTCTGTCTGGACTGCGCCGACGAAACCGTTTCCGCGGAGGCTCTGCGCGCCGCGTGGGACCGCTTCTTTGCACAGCCGGAGATTCTGACGGAAAAGAAAACCAAGCGCGGCACGGCGTCGGTCGATCTCAAGCCCGAAGTGCAGGTCTTCATGACGCAGACGCTCGCAGACGGGCTCTGGCTGAAGCTGCGGATGCCCGCGGGGACCTCGGTCAACCTGAACCCGAATCTGCTGACGGACGCCTTCTCGGCCTGGTGCGCCGCAAACGCGCCGGAGGTCCGGACGGGAATGCTGCACGCGGAGCGCATTGCGATTCTCTGCGCGGACGGTTCCGATTTTGTCTGAAGGAGAAATACGATGAAATTCACATACTGCCCCGACTGCGGCACGAAGGCCGTGCTGCGGCAGATCGGGGATGAGGGCGCGGTGCCGTACTGCGAAGGCTGCCGGCGTCCCCTCTTTGAAATGTTCAGTACCTGTGTGCTTTCCGTTGTCATCAACGGGGCGGGCGAGCTGCTGCTGATCCGGCAGAGCTACGGCGACACGGCGCGGTTTGTCGGCGTCGCGGGCTATATGAAGTGCGGCGAAACGGCCGAGGAGGCCGCCGCACGGGAAATTGCCGAGGAAACGGGCATCAGCGTGCGCCCGGACGCGATGCGGTATCTGTTCAGCGCGTGGCACGAGGCCCGCGATCAGCTCATGCTCTGCTTCTGCGTCAGAACGGAGCAGACCGCCGTCCGCTGCTCGGAGGAGGTCGCCGCGGCACAGTGGTTTTCGCCGGAGGAGGCCGCACGCGCCGTCCGTCCCGGCAGCATCATCGAGCGCGTCGTGCGGGCAGCCCGCGCAGATTGTTGAAAAAAACCGCAGTCAGCCCCCGGATTTCGCAGAAATTTGCCCAAATACAAAAAAATACAGGAAAACACTTGCAATTCGGCGGCATTTGTGATATAATAATACAGCATTTAGTATCCGCCGGTGCTTGACCGGCGAGGCGAGAATGCGCTGCGGAGCCGTGAAAAGCCCGCAACAACATTCAAAACGGGCGGTCCGCTGTACTGCATTGATGCTCCCTGCGCTGTTTCCGGAGTTGCCGTGCATGAACGCCTCAAACAAATCAAGGAGGAATTTTCCCATGAATGCACTGGAGCAGATCAGCAAGTCCAGCATGAAGACGGATGTGCCGCAGGTTGAAGTCGGCGACACCGTCAAGGTCCATGTCCGGATCAAGGAAGGCGAGAAGAGCCGTATTCAGGTCTTCGAGGGCACCGTCATTGCGAAGAAGCACGGCGGCATCAGCGAGACCTTCACCGTCCGCAGAGTTGCGCACGGCGTCGGCATTGAGCGTGTGTTCCCGATTCACTCTCCGGCTGTTGACAAGGTCGAGCTTGTCCGCAAGGGCGTTGTTCGCAGAGCAAAGCTCTATTATCTGCGCGGCAGAGTCGGCAAGGCGGCAAAGGTCAAGGGACTGGTTCGTTGATTGCAAACAAGCGGAAGGGGACTGGCGCAGTCCCCTTTCATTGTTATATGATGTTGTATGATGTGATGACACGCGGCAGAGCGTCTGCCGCTGCACTGAAATTTCAATGAAAAGGGGGAATCGGCCATGGCAGCCGAAAACCGTCCGGAAGAACAGAAGGACCAGACAAAAAGCAGTTTTTTTGCAGATCTGCTCGATCTTGCAGAGGTTGCGATCACGACATTCTTTGTATTCATGCTGCTCTCTTTTTATCTCATCAGACCGGTGACGGTGGACGGCACCTCGATGGTGCCGACGCTGCATGACCGTGACAAGCTCGTCATGCTGACGCTGTTTCCGCCGGTCACGAACGGGCATATCGTTGTCATCAACGATCGGGAGGCCGGCTATTTCACGGATGAGGCGCAGACACAGGTCGCACGCCGCTCCGGCTACGAGGGCATTCTGGTCAAGCGCGTGATTGCGACAGCCGGCCAGCAGGTGAATATCGACACCGAGGCGGGCACGGTCGCCGTGGACGGCGTCCAGCTTGCGGAAACTTATATCGCCGACCTCACCAAGCGCGAGGACGGCGCGTTCCGGTATCCGTTTACGGTGCCGGAGGGATACATCTTCGTGATGGGCGACAACCGGATGCGCAGCACCGATTCGCGCAATCCGGCCATCGGACTGGTCCCGAAGGAGCAGGTGCTCGGCACTGTGCTGTTCCGTTATAACCGCGAGAGCGATCAGCGGGAAAAGTGGACAGACCGGTTTGACTGGCTGTTCTGACGGCACTGCCTGAGAAGGAGAGCGTTTCATGGATGAACACCTGAACAACCCGTCCAATTCCCCGTCGGATCCTCCGTCCGGTGCTCCGGTAAACGATCCGGTCCGGGCGGCAAGGGCTGCGCTGGAAAAGGCGCTCGCGGACGCAGAGGCGGCGCTCAGCAGAGCCGAAGCGGTCATGGGAAAGCAGCGCACGGTGACGCCTGTGCAAAAGCCCGCGGCACCCGTACAGTCAGCCCCCGCGATGCCGCAGACGACGGCACCGGCGATTCCGGCGGCGCCCGTACAGTCAGCCCCCGCGATGCCTCAGACGGCGGCACCGGTAAATCCGGCGGCCCCCGTACAGACAGCCCCCGCGATGCCGCAGACGACGGCACCGTCGATTCCGGCGGCGCCCGTACAGACAGCCCCCGCGATGCCGCAGATGACGGCACCGGCGATTCCGGCGGCACCCGTACAGACCGCACCCGCGATGCCGCAGACGGCGGCACCGGTCATTCCGGCGGCACCCGTACAGACCGCTCCCGCGATGCCGCAGACGACGGCACCGGCGATTCCGCCGGCACCCGTACAGACCGTCCCCGCGCCCGCCGTTACGGCTCCGCCGCAGACGGAAACAACGGCGCAGACGGTCTCCCGCAGACCGTGGGAGCCCGACACCACCGAAACGAAAGCCGCTCTGCATCTGGCGGCACAGGAGGAAGAGCCGTATACGGCAAAGGACTTCTTCAACGATGCGCTCGATCTGGTCGGCTCGGTGCTGACCTCGGTCTTTGTCGTGCTGCTCGTGTTCACCTATCTGCTGCGCGTGGCGGATGTGGAAGGCGACTCGATGGTGCCGACCTTGCAGGACGGCAACAAGCTGCTGGTGGCACGCGTCGGGCGGGACTATGAAACCGGCGACATTCTGATTCTCAACAGCAGGGAATCGTATACATTCGGTCAGGACGGCAGTCTGAAGCAGGGGAACGGCCTCGGCAAGCAGATCGTCAAGCGGCTGATCGCACAGGGCGGACAGGAGGTCCGCATCGACTTTTCCGAGGGCGTCGTCTATGTGGACGGACAGGCACTCGACGAGCCGTATGTCAACACGCTGACCACCCGCGACGAGGGCGGCTTTACATACCCGTTTACCGTGCCGGAGGGCTATGTATTTGTGCTGGGCGACAACCGGTACATTTCAAAGGACAGCCGGCACCGCGATGTCGGTCTGATTCCGGAGAAGGACATCACCGGCCGCGTCATTTTGCGTATCCTGCCGTTTTCCGGATTCGGAAAAGTCGGCTGACAGACAGGGAGGTGATCTGCCGATGGAGGATATGAAGGATATACAGTGGTTTCCCGGTCATATGACCAAAACCCGCCGGCAGATTGCCAGAAGCCTGCCGCTGGTCGATGCAGTCGCAGAGCTGCTCGACGCGAGAATTCCCGCTGCGAGCCGGAATCCGGAATTTTCCGGACTGACGCGCAGAAAGCCCCGCCTTGTCATTCTCAACAAGACGGACATGGCAGATCCCGACATCACGGCGCGCTGGGTGCAGCATTACCGGAAGGAGGGCTGCGCGGTCATCACCTGCGACTCCAAGTCCGGCAAGGGCATCAGGACCTTTGCGCCCGCCCTGCGGGAGCTGCTGGCCGACCAGCTCAGAAAGTACGCCGACAAGGGCATGAAGGGCAGACCGATCCGCGTCATGATCCTCGGCATCCCGAATGTCGGAAAATCGTCTCTCATCAACAAGCTCGCCGGCAAGAACCGCGCAAAGGCGGAGGACCGTGCCGGCGTCACCCGTACCCAGCAGTGGATCAAGACCGAGGGCGGCGTCGAGCTGCTCGATACGCCCGGCGTGCTCTGGCCGAAGTTTGACGATCAGGAGGTCGCCGTCCGCCTTGCGATGACCGGCGCCGTCCGCGATGACATCCTCGACAGGGAGGCTCTGGCCGCACGGCTGCTGACGCTGCTGCACACGGACTACCCCGAAGCGGTTGCCGCACGCTATAAAATTGCGCCGGAAGCCGAAGAAACCGGCTTTGCACTGCTGGAGCTGATGGCGAAAAACCGCGGTATGCTGCTCTCCGGCGGCGTGCCGAACACCGAGCGCGCAGCCATTGCGCTGCTGGACGAATTCCGCGGTGTGAAGCTCGGCCGGATCTCACTGGAAAAGCCCCCGGCGGCGGGAGGAATCTGATATGGCAAGGGCGTGGAAGCTGAACCCCGCACTGTTCGCCTTTGACCGCGATGTGCGAACGCATTTTGCTGTGTTCTGCGGCGTCGATGAAGCCGGCAGAGGACCTTTGGCCGGCGATGTCTATGCCGCCGCCGTCATTCTGCCGCCCGATGCGGAAATCGCAGGACTCGACGACAGCAAAAAGCTCTCCGAGGCAAAGCGCGAGGCGCTGGCACCGGTCATCAAAGAGCAGGCTGCCGCATTCTGTATCGCTTCGGCGACGGTGGAGGAGATCGAGCGGCTCAATATTTTACAGGCGGCGCTGCTGGCCATGCACCGCGCCGTCGAAGGACTCGGCATTCAGCCGGAATTTGCGCTGGTGGACGGCAATCAGCCGCCGGTGCTGCCGGTTCCGGTCGGGACGCTGATCGGCGGAGATGCGAAATCCGCGAGCATCGCGGCGGCATCCGTTCTCGCAAAGACCGCAAGAGATGCCTCGATGCGGGAGCTGGACGACATTTATCCGCAGTACGGCTTTGCACAGCACAAGGGCTACGGCACGAAGGCGCATTACGCGGCGATCGAACAGTACGGCCCCTGTCCTGCGCACCGGATGTCCTTCCTGAAAAAATTTTATGAAAAGCTCGGAAGATAAGCGGAAAACCGGAAGGCTCGGCGAGGACGCGGTCTGCGCATATCTCATGCGGCAGGGCGCGGAGATCCTCTGCCGGAATTTCACTGTCCGCGGCGGAGAAATCGACATCATCGCAAAATCGGGCGGAAATCTGCTCTTTGTCGAGGTCAAGACACGGCGCCCCGGTGCGCTGGTCTCCGGCGCGGCAGCGGTCGATGCGAAAAAGCAGCGGCTGCTTGTCCGGACGGCAGAGCAGTATCTGCTGAAATTCCCCTGTGATCTGCAGCCCCGCTTCGATGTGGCGGAGGTGGAATATTCCGGCAGCCTTGTGCGGCATATTACCTATCTGGAAAGCGCGTTTGACGCGACGGGATACTGAAAAAAGGGGGCAGCGCAATGGACATTGCCGGGCTGAATCAGATCGGCGAAAAGCACTCTGAGAAAATGCTGTTCGTGCCCGGGGAGAATGACCGCCATGTGAAGGTGTTCTTCGTTGATGACGAGGTCGTGATTTTCGGCATCACAACGACCGCATATGTCTTCTGGTGCTCCGTGACAAAAGCGGATGATCTGGAAACGAACCGCGAAATCTTTGCATATATCATGCAGATGGAGCGGACGCATTATTTGGGTGACTACTGGGCAGAGGGCATCGTGAAATACGGCAAGAACCGGATGATGCACTGTTATTCCGCGATGCTGGATTCGGCAGACGAGATTCTCCCGTACAGGCAGAAAATTGCGGTCAGTCAGCATATCCGCGAGCCGGAGAGTCCTTATTTTGACCTGATGCAGTATAATCTGCTGACGCCGGAGGACGCGGTCATTCCGAAATACTGCCCGCGGACACGGGACTACTGCATCCGTGTCTATTACGCCGACAATGAGAAGATCATCATTAAGGGTATCGCGGATAACAATTTTATCCGCTGGCTCTCCGTCACAAAGCTTGATGATATAGAATTGAACCGCAGGATCTTCGCATTTCTCCATGAGACCGTTGCGTCGGAATACGGCTCGTTTTCCGAGCTGATCCAAAAAACGGCATACACCTACAAGCAGGCAGAGTCGTTCTATCAGGCGGAGCTGAACAGCGCGGACGAGATTCTCCCGCAGCTGGAACAAGCAAGGCAGCTCTGCCGGCAGCGCGAGGCGAATCCGCAGTTTATCCAGCAGCTCCGGTCTTATAAAAAGAAGCTGGCGTTCGTCGGCAAGGATCCCGTGAAGGATTACAAACGATCGCGCAGCCTGATTGAAAAAATCAAGAAATGGAGCTATCTGTGCTGCTCGGATAACCGGCAGGTGCGCGAGCTCTATCATTCGCTGATCGAAATGGGCTATGCGAAGTACAATTCGTATATGACGGAAGTACGCTGACGCGCAGAAGATACGGGCGCGGCGAAGGAGTAAAAAAACATGAACATTCGGGTGAAGGAATGCCCCTTTTGCGGCGGCAGCGAATTTACGAAAGGCATCCAGTTCGCGCAGGGCTCCGTGATGAAGGAGAGCGCAATCGGTGACGGACAGCGGATGTACCATATTTTCTGCGTGAAATGCGGCAGCGTGGTCCGCAGCTATGTGGAATACCCCAAAAAACTGGATGAGTACCGATAAGGAGGATATCAGATATGATTTACCACAGCACAAGAAACAGCGCGCTGACAGTCAGCAGCGCAGAGGCGATTGCGCAGGGCATCGCGGCAGACGGCGGGCTGTTTGTGCCGGCGTTTATCCCGGAGCTTTCCGCTGCGGATTTTGAATCGCTGAAGGGGCTGTCCTATGCGGAGCGTGCGGCGAGACTGCTCCAGCTTTATCTGACGGATTTCACGCCGGAGGAGCTGCGCGAATGCACAACGGCCGCCTATGCGTCCGGCAGCTTTGAAACACCGGCCGTGCAGGAGATTGCGAAGCTCTCAGACGGCTCCATGCTGCTGGAGCTGTGGCACGG
>JAILIG010000031.1 GCA_024695445.1 Oscillospiraceae bacterium | reverse complement strand
CGCAGGCTGAACAGGCGGCTGGGGAGCCGGCGGAGCCTGATTCGGCAGCGAGGTCGGGACAGTCGGAATTGCAAACTGTGCGAGTACATCATCGACCGGAGCCGCAGGCTGAACAGGCGGCTGAGGAGCCGGCGGAGCCTGATTCGGCAGAGAGGTCGGAACGGTCGGGATTGCAAACTGTGCGAGTACATCATCGACCGGAGCCGCAGGCTGAACAGGCGGCTGAGGAGCCGGCGGAGCCTGATTCGGCAGCGAAGTCGGGACAGTCGGAATCGCAAACTGGGAAAGCACATCATCGACCGGAGCTACGGGCTGAACAGGCGGCTGCGGAGTCCGCGGCGCCTGATTCGGCAGCGAGGTCGGGACAGTCGGAATCGCAAACTGGGAAAGCACATCATCAACCACAGGCTGTGCCGGCTGAACCGGTGCAGCTGTCTGCGGTGCAGTACGGCCGCCGGACGGGAAAACGCCCGGCAGAGAGGTCGGAACCTGCGGAATGCCGAGGTCATCCGGTGCGGATTTCGGCGCCGGTGCAGGTGCCGGCATAGAGACAGGTCTCATCGGAGCAGGCGGCGGCGCGTCGATCGGCTTTTGCGCCTGCTGCTGCTGACGGCGCATCGAAGGCGGGACATAGTCTCCGCGGGAATCGGAAGACGGCGAGGAAACTCGCATATCGTCATCCGTATGATGCTTGGCGGCAAGGCGCTCGCGCTTGCGTTCTTCCTTGAGAATCGCAGCCATTTCCTTGTTGGATTCGCGGATCATTTTTTTTGCGATTACAGTTTTACACTTTTCACAGGTGATATCTGTAATCTGAGAGACATCAGACAGCTCGCCCGTTGTGGCAAAAGCGCCGATGTTTTCCGGCTTTGTGAGGTTGATGCCGCAGGCGGTCTTTTTCCCGTTTTCCGTAGCGTGGGTTTCTTTTCCGCGGCCTTTGCCGGTAGTCTGCAACAAATCAATGTGCATAAAAACATACCTCCGATGAGTCGAGATGATTACGCACTTATCATTATACACCATCTCTCCGAAAAAATCAACACTTTACAGCAGAAATCTCTTTTTTTGTCTAAGTTTTTGTGCATTACAGAAAAAACGGCACCACTTTTTGGTATTGATGACAGTTTTTTTCTTCCCTTTCATTGCTCCGGACAGAGCAAAGCGGAAACCTGCACGTTTTTTTGTCCGGAACCGTGCGATTTGTGTATATCCTGCCGATTCTTCCTGCGGTCGCTTTGTGCAGTCTGACGGGCCTTTCTGTTTGTTGAATGGGAAACAAACAGCCGGTACCTGAGCGTACCGGCTGTTAAATTGATAACTTATAAAGCAGAGTAATCTTTGATTTCGTATACGGCCATCATGGTTGTGCCGCTCTGCAGGACACGGACTGCGGCGAGCCTGCCGTTTTCGCCGTAATAGCGGTACAGTGTGAAGTATTCGATCTGCCCGTTCATAACGGTTTGCAGCAGCCAGATTTCACAGGTGTAGCGGGTGCTGCCGACCGTCGTGGCGTAGCTGCTGCTGCACTGAAGCAGTCTCATGTCACTGTCCTCAACCGCGAAGAAGAAGTCGTACAGGCAGGGAAACTCGGCATCGGAGACCTCGTTCCATGTTCCGCCGAGTTCTTCCTCGCTTTTTCCGCTTGTACGCCGCAGACTGCGTTTTTTCGTCAGAAACCAGTCCCGGATTCCGGTGCGGACGGACAGCGTTTCTCCGCTGCTGCTGTATTCGTACTCCATTCCGGAGAGCGTATTTGCGAGCTTTTCCTGTGCGTCAAACCACATTTCCACTGTGCTGACCTTCACGCTGCTGCCGACGGATGCAGCAACTGCCTGTGCTTTTTCGCCTGCTTCCGGGAGAGGAGCGGGATCGACCTCCTCTCTCTGCCGGTAGTCAAAGCTCAGGGCGTTTATGGTTCTGTCGTAGTAATTCAGCGTCTGATTGCAGATAAAACTGACACCGAGCAAGACGCAGAGCAAGGTCAGGATCAGAAGCAGACGGACTTTGCGCTTCTGCTTCCGTTCCTCGGCAGCCGTAACAAGGAGCGAGCCGTCTTCGCTGAGACCGTCCGTAAAATCGGCAGAGGAAAACTGTTTTGCCTCCGGAATCATCGGATCTTTCATGCAGCACCTCCGCAGCAGTTATTGTTTCGGCTGTTTGTTGTCGGTTTCCTTGGCGGTCACGGCATTGAGCAGTACGGTCATCAGGACGATGCATCCGATCACCGCAAAAATGCCGAGCATTCCGAGCCCCATGTATTTGAGATTATCGACAAAGTTCATCGGCGCAAACGCCGCAGGGAGAAAATACATCATAGTGAAGCTCCTTTCGTCAGGAAGTTACAGGAAGAAGTTGAGGATCAGACCGCCTGCGATGACGGATGCGATCTGGCCGGAGACATTGACACCGGTAGCCTGCATGAGGATGAAGTTTGTGGGATCCTCCTTGAGTGCCATTTTGTGAACGACGCGGCCGGACATCGGGAATGCGGAGATGCCTGCCGCACCGATCATCGGATTGATTTTCTTCTTGAGGAAAAGGTTGAGCAGCTTTGCAAAGAGCACGCCGCCGACCGTATCAAAGATGAAGGCGACCATGCCGAGTCCGAGGATCAGCAATGTATCGGGCTTGAGGAAGTGCTCGGCCTGCATCTGCGAGGCAATGGTGATGCCGAGGAAGATCGTGACGAGATTTGCAAGCACCTTCTGCGCGGTCTCGGAGAGGCTGTCCAGCACGCCGCATTCTCTGAGCAGGTTGCCGAACATCAGGAAGCCGACCAGTGCGACGGAGGCCGGCGCAATCAGCCCGGCGATGATCGTGATGAAGATCGGAAACAGAATGCGCGTGGTCTTGGAGACAGGCTTCTGCGTGTATTCCATGCGGATTCTGCGCTCTTTCTTCGTGGTCATCAGACGGATGATCGGCGGCTGGATGATCGGGACCAGCGCCATATAAGAGTATGCGGCCACCATGATGGCACCGATATAATTGGACTGGAGCTTCTGGCCGACGACGATGGAGGTCGGGCCGTCCGCCGCGCCGATAATTGCAATCGAAGCGGCATCCTTCAGGTCAAAGAACATGGACGCCGTGCAGAGCGTGAAGAAGATGCCGAACTGCGCTGCGGCACCGAACAGCATCAGCACGGGGTTTGAAAGCAGCGGGCCGAAGTCGATCATTGCGCCGATGCCGATGAACAGAATCAGCGGAAACAGCTCGTTGGCAATGCCCGCTTTATATAGAATGGAAAGCGGACCTTCTTCCATGCCGGGCTGTGTGACGGCACCCGAAAGCGGCAGGTTGACGAGAATAGCGCCGAATCCCATCGGCAGCAGGAGAGAAGGTTCCATGTCGCGTTTGATTGCGAGATAGATCAGCACGCCGCCGATCACCCACATCAGAACCATTTTGATGTCGAGGTTGGTAACATTTTGAAACAGTTCAGCCATCTTTCACGATTCCTTTCTGTCCGGGGGCCGGTGCGCATGAAAAAAGACTTTTATCGCAGCGAATGTGTCTTCGTTGCGATAAAAGTCTTGCCGTTTGATTTTCGTGCGGATCTGCGTAAACGGCAGATCGGGTATGACGACGCGAAAGACAGCGGCGGGAATCCGCTGCCGGCTACTCCCCTTTATCTTTTACAGCATAGCATAAATTTTGAAAAAAGTCAAGTCCCGCACCGGATTTTTTGCAGCCGGCGGTATCTCTTGACACCGCAAACGAACTGTGCTATACTGAAACTGTAATGATTACGGGCCGGTCTGACCGTTGAGCGGCAGACAGACAGGAAGCGGAACTGCTTATGAATGAACTCTATCAGCCGATCGAACGGCTGCCCGGCGTCGGGGAAAAGCGTGCCCAGAAATATCATAAAATGGGCATTCACACGCCCTACGAGCTGCTTTTCCATTTTCCGCGCAATTATATTGATTTTACAAATCCGGTGCGGATCGCCGATGCAGAGAACGGAGAGCCCGTTCCGGTGCGCTGTACCGTGCGGCAGAAGCTGACGCCGTCGTTTATCCGCCGCGGATTTTCGATCTTCCGCGTTGTGGTCACGGACGGCACGGGCGACCTGACGCTTGTTTTTTACAATACGCCGTATACCTATCAGGCGATGAAGCCCGGCGAGGAATACTATGTATACGGTAAAATCTCCGGAGGCTTTACGCGCAGAGAAATGGCATCTCCCGTTGTGCAGCGTGCGGAGGGGGCAATGCTGCTGCAGCCGGTCTATCCGCAGACGGCCGGACTGACCAGTGTCATGATGCGGACAAACATCCAGCGTGCGCTGCAGTATCTTGACGCTGCTCCGGCGGAGACGATGCCGGCAGAGCTGATGCGGACATACAGCCTGATGCCGCTGGTTGAGGCGCTGCACACAGTTCACCGGCCCGAAAAACAGGAGACGCTTGCGGCTGCAAGACACCGTCTGGCCTTTGAGGAGCTGCTGCAGTTTCAGCTCGGCACGCTGATGCTCCGGCACCGGAGCAGCTCACAGTCCGCATCCGCCATGTCTCCGGAAACCGATCTGTCCGATTTCTTTTCGGCACTGCCGTTTCCGCTGACCGGTGCGCAGCAGAGGGCGATCACAAGCATCTGCCGGGACCTTTGCTGCGGCCGTCCGATGAACCGTCTGCTGCAGGGCGATGTCGGAAGCGGCAAAACGGTGGTAGCGGCTGCGGCGGCGGCATTTGCCGCGAAGAACGGCTGTCAGACCGTTCTGATGGCGCCGACCGAGATCCTCGCACAGCAGCATTTGCAGACGATGACCGGTTTTCTGGAGGCGCTCGGCCTGAAGCCCGTGCTGCTGACCGGCTCCACCCGTGCAAAGGAAAAGCGGCAGATCAAGGCTGCCATTGCCGACGGCACAGCGAAGGTCGTCATCGGCACGCACGCGGTAATCCAGAAGGACACGGATTTTCACTCGCTCGGACTGGTTATCACAGACGAGCAGCATCGCTTCGGCGTCGCACAGCGTGCGGCACTGGCGGAAAAGGGCGGCTGCCCGCATAAGCTGGTCATGTCCGCCACACCGATTCCGCGCACGCTGGCACTGATTATTTACGGCGACCTTGACATCACGGTTCTTGACGAGATGCCGAAGGGCAGGATGCCGGTCAAGACCTTTGCGGTGACCGGCGGCTATCGGGAACGCGCATTCGGGTTTATCCGTGAGAGGCTGGATGCCGGAGAGCAGGCATATCTGGTCTGCTCTATGATAGAGGAGTCCGACCAGATGGAGAATGTGCAGGCCGCAGAGACCTATGCGGAAACGCTGAAGAACGGTGCATTTTCCGATTACCGCGTCGGGCTGCTGCACGGCAGACTGAAGCCGCAGGAGAAGGAAGCCGTCATGACGGCGATGAAGGCGCATGAGATTGATCTGCTGGTCTGTACGACGGTTGTGGAGGTCGGCGTCGATGTGCCGAACGCGACCGTGATTCTGATTGAGAATGCAGACCGGTTCGGTCTGGCACAGCTGCATCAGCTCCGCGGGCGAGTCGGCAGGGGACAGGTGCAGAGCTACTGCATTCTGCTCACGGATTCGAGGCGGGAGGATGCCAGAGAGCGCTTGAAAATCATGAGCCGGACGACAAACGGCTTTGCCATTGCGGAGGAGGATCTGCGTCTGCGCGGCCCCGGAGATTTCTTCGGACACGCACAGCACGGTATGCCGCCGCTGATGCAGGCTGCCATGGGCAGCAATATGCCGCTGGTATCACAGACGCAGCAGGCAGCAAAAATGCTGCTTGAATCGGATCCGGAGCTGCGGGCGCCAGAGGTGCAGCCGCTTCGGACGGCCGTACTCCAGCTGTTTGCAAAAAACGGCGAAAACGGTCTGAACTGACATCATATGTCTGACTGTGAATTATGCTTCGATTTGTTGAAACACAATAGTCATTTTGACGAAATTACGAGATTTTGAAAATTGCACTTGACAATTTCATCCGAATGCGGTATAATAACAAAGTCGCCTGACGAAACAGCGATTCGAAAGGCACCGATTCAGAGATGGCCTGGTAGTTCAGTTGGTTAGAACGCCGCCCTGTCACGGCGGAGGTCGTGGGTTCGAGTCCCATCCAGGTCGCTCATCTTCTGAATTTGCCTCTTTAGCTCAGATGGTAGAGCAGGGGACTGAAAATCCCCGTGTCGTTGGTTCGATTCCGACAGGAGGCATTCATGCGGATTTAGCTCATCTGGTAGAGCGCCACCTTGCCAAGGTGGAGGTAGCGGGTTCGAGCCCCGTAATCCGCTCTCATCGCGGTTTGGAAATATCCTTATCGTGAAAAAAATCCGGAACATTCTGTTCCGGATTTTTTGTGTTTTATCGGGGGATACAGAGCCGCCGTGCGATGCCGGTATGAGATCGCACGGCGGCTTGCTTTAGGATTCCGTGCCCGGCAGCGAGACAAAAAAGGGCTTTGTGCCGGCTTCCGAGATGAGCGTTTCGACCTGCGGCGCGGATTCCCGCAGAATCTGCTGAAACAGCCGGACGACCGGAACCTCTGTTTCAAAGTGGCCGCAGTCAAAGAGCGTGAAGCCGCGGTTTTTGGCTTCTGCCCAGACGCTGTGCTTGGCGTCTCCGGAGATCAGCGCATCGGCGCCGGCTGCAATCGCTTCCGGAATCAGATCGCAGCCGCTTCCCGTACACCATGCGATTTTCTGGATCTGTTCGGCGGGTGCCGGGGAATCGTACCGCAAAGAGCCACAGTGAAAAACCGACCGCAGCCGGTCTGCGAGCGCAGGTGCGTCCATCGGTTCCGCCAGAGTACAGACTCTTCCGAGCGCACGCCCCTGAGAGAGAACTGCGAGCGGCTGATACGGGCCGGTCAGATGCAGCGGTTCTTTCATCATGTCTCCGACGAAGTCATTGAGTCCGCCCTCTGCGATGTCGATATTGGTGTGTGCGCAGACTGCGCCGATCCCGCTCTGCGCGAGATGCCAGACCGGATGCGACGGCATCAGTGCCTTGATCGGATCCCAGATGACCGGGTGATGCGACAGAATCAGTTCTGCGCCGCGTGCCATGGCTTCGTTCACAACCGGCGTCGTGATGTCCAGTGTCAGCAGGACGCGGTGGACCTCCTTCTGCGGATCGCCGGCCAGCAGTCCGGATTTATCGTAGCTTTCCTGCAGGGAGAACGGTGCAAAGCTGTCGATGATGCGGTAGATATCCTGAATGTTCATAGAGATTCCGGTTCCTCCTTTTCAGCGTTTATGTTCAGCAGATTCTGTATTTCAGTGATCTGCCTGCGGATTTCCGCGGCCTCTTCCGTGCTGCCTGATGCAGCAAGCCCCGCTGCTTTGCTGCCGAGGCGCTTCAGTACGCCGGAGGCGTAAAGGGCGGTCAGGGGATCTGAGCGCTGCAGCTTTCCGATATAGGATTCGGCGGCCGAAAGGGGATGCCGTTCGCCGGTGCCGTGTGCCTGCATGACCGTGTAGACGCGGCTGTCCTTGACCGCGGTTTCTTTTGTGACGGCAAAACCGTTTTCCGCGAGCCAGATGCGCAGAACCTCGGCTTTTGTCATCGGCTGGAGAATGAGATTGACGCCGTTTTGCAGGAATGCCGCAGCGGGCGCGGCCAGAATATCGCGGATTGTTTCACCGCCCATACCGGCGATCACGGCATCGGTGAGGCCGGACGGATCAATCCGTTCAAATCCGTCCGAAAGGCACAGTGCAATGCGGTTCGATACGCCGAAGCGTTTTAAAGTTTCCTTTGCGGCACGGAGCGGGCCTTCGCGGACATCGGTGGCGATAACGCGGTCTGCTCTGCCGTTCATGATGAGCCAGACCGGCAGATAGGCGTGGTCTGTGCCGATGTCGCAGACGGTTCTGCCTTGTACCATGCCGGCGCAGGTCAGCAGACGGGGCGAGAGCGGAATCATACGGCAATGCCCTCCTTTTCATGTAGACTGTTTTTTGTCATTATACCATATTTCCGTCAGAAATTCAATGGGCAGTACCGGAACCGCATGAGAAAGCAGTCCGGCGGACCGATGGTTTTGCGTAGAATACGCCGTTTTGTCCGTTTGAGACTGACTTTTTTGGACATATTATCCAAACGGGGCGGTTTTGCTTGCTATTTCTGTGAAATCGCGGTATAATAATATGATGAGCAGAAAGACCGGAAACAGGTTCCGGCCACGGACTGTATATCCGCAGCGCGGTGCATTCGTGCGCCGGGACTGCGCAGAGAGGAGACCGTATGCTGTTAAAGCTTTTGAAAGAAATGACCGCCAGCAGGCGTGTGCTGCTGCTCGGCTACGGACGGGAAGGCCGTGCCGTCGGCAGACGGCTGCTTTCTGTCGGCGGCTATGCGGCGCTCGGCATTGCCGACCGGAATCCGGTAGCGGATGCGCCGGCCGGTGCCGTGCTTCATATCGGCGAGACCTATCAGGATGCGATGCGGGATTATGACATCGTATTCAAAAGCCCCGGAATTGTACTGACCGAGGGACACCGCCCGCAGGAGCTGTCCTGCCGGGTGACCTCGCTGACCGAGCTGTTTTTGTCCGCCTACCGGGATCAATGTATCGGAATTACCGGCACCAAAGGAAAATCGACCGTATCGTCGCTGCTGTATCATGTGCTGCAGACCGCCGGCGTGCCGAGCGTGCTGGGCGGCAACATCGGGATTCCGCTGGCAGACCTGTACGAGCAGATCACGCCGGAGACCGTGATCGTCATGGAAATCGGCGTCCACCAGCTTGAATACAACCGGCAGTCGCCGAAAACCGCCGTGCTGCTGAATCTGTATGAGGAGCATCTTGACCATTACGGCACGATGGAATACTATGCCTACTGCAAGGAGAATATCTACCGCAATCAGCAGCAGGGCGACCTGCTGGTCTGCGGCGTACCGGGGCTTCCGGCGGCCGGAGACTGCAAAGCGACGGTGCTGCGGCTCGCACAGGACGACGAATCCGCAGAGATTTCTCTGCTGCACGGCTGCATTGCCAAGTCCGGCAGGGAAAAACTGGTACTGCCGGACGATCTGCCGCTGACCGGCGTACACAACCGCTACAACTGCGCGGCGGTGTTTGCGCTTGCCAGAAGGCTCGGCGTGTGTGCAGAGGCGATTCTGTGCGGATTCCACAGCTTTCAGCCGCTGCCGCACCGTCTGTCTCCGATCGGAACCTTTCACGGCATCCGGTGGGTGGACGATTCCATTTCCACTGCCTGCGAGACCTGTATTCAGGCGCTCAACAGCCTGCCGGATACAGACACGGTGCTGATCGGCGGAATGGACCGCGGCATCTCCTATGAGCCGCTGCTCCGCTATCTGGCCGCATCACCGGTGCCGCACATCATTCTGATGTCGGATTCCGGCCGGCGGATCATGGCGGAGGCGGAGGCGTATCCGGACGGACTGCTGCACCGCATGGTCTATGCAGAAGATCTGTCCGCGGCGGTCTGCATGGCAAAGCAGATCACGGAAAAGGGGAAAATCTGTCTGCTGTCACCGGCTGCCGCCAGCTATAATGTCTATCAGAATTTTGAGAAGCGCGGGGAGCATTTTGCACAGCTTGCGCGGGCGGAATCCGGAAGCGGGGGAACGATATGAATACTGTTTTTCTGGTGATTCCCTGTTATAATGAGGAAGAGGTTCTGCCGGAAACCGCGAAGCGTCTGCGCGAGAAGATGACTGCCTTGACCGGCTCCGGTGCCGTTTCCGCGGACAGCCGGATCCTGCTGGTCGATGACGGCTCGAAGGACCGCACATGGGAGCTGATCGCCTCGTATCACAGGGATTATCCCGAACTGTTTGACGGGCTGAAGCTTTCGCGCAACGAGGGGCATCAGAACGCGCTTTTAGCCGGCCTGATGCAGGCGCGCGGACATTGCGATGCCGCGATCTCGCTCGATGCCGATTTGCAGGATGACATTCATGCAATCGACAAAATGATTGGGAAATTTGCAGACGGTTGCGATATTGTCTACGGTGTGCGCAGTCAGCGAAAGACAGATACGGCCTTTAAGCGCATCACGGCGCACGGCTTTTATAAGTTCATGAACTGGATGGGCGTCGAGGTCGTCTACGATCACGCCGATTACCGTCTGATGAGTGCCAGAGCGCTGGACGGCCTTGCGGAGTTCAAGGAGGTCAACCTCTTTTTGCGCGGCATGGTCCCGCTGATCGGCTACCGGACGGACAAGGTGTACTACGAGCGGGCACCGCGGTTTGCGGGGGAGTCCAAATACCCGCTGAAAAAGATGCTGTCCTTTGCGGCGCAGGGGATCACCTCTTTTTCGGTCAAGCCGATTCATCTGATTACCAGGCTGGGCATTCTGATCTTTGGCATCAGCGTGCTTGTCCTGCTCGTGATGCTCTGTATGCTTTTATTCCGCGACGGCACCGGCTGGGCGTTTGTGGCGGCTTCGGTGTGGGCGCTCGGCGGGCTTCAGCTGTTTGCGATCGGTCTGATTGGCGAATACATCGGGAAAACCTATCTTGAAACCAAGCAGCGGCCGAAATATCTGGTCGATCAGTGGCTTCATCAAGAAAAAACCGGCTCTGAAGTATGAAATTTCCACAGAGCTATTGACAAAACGGCAAAGATATAGTAAACTGAATATGTATGGGATTTCAGGGCTTGGGTTCATATGCCCGTTTGCCGGGAGTTCTTCGCAAAGATTTGAAAAGGCGGTTATGCAATGAGTTTTTTAGACAGGATCTTCGGATCCTACAGTGAGAAGGAGCTCGCCAAGATCGAGCCGATCAAGCAGAAGGTTCTCGATCTGGATGAGGAATATCAGGGACTTTCCGATACAGCGCTGAAGGCAAAGACGGCCGAATTCCGGGAGAGACTTGCAAAGGGCGAGACACTGGACGACATTATGCCGGAGGCACTTGCAACCGTCCGCGAGGCGGCAGACCGGATCCTCGGCAAGAAGCCGTTCCCGGTGCAGATCATCGGCGCGATCGTGCTGCATCAGGGCAGAATCGCGGAAATGCGTACCGGTGAAGGTAAAACCCTCGTCGCCTGCGTGGCGTCATACCTGAACGGCCTGGAGGGCAAGGGCGTCCATGTCGTGACGGTCAACGACTATCTGGCAAAGACGCAGTCCGATGAAATGGGCAAGGTGCTGCGGTTCCTCGGCCTGACGGTCGGCTGTATCATCCACGATCTTGACAATGACCAGCGCCGTGCGGCATACGCATGTGATGTCACCTACGGCACGAACAATGAAATGGGTTTTGATTATCTGCGTGACAACATGGTCATTTATAAAAAAGACCGTGTGCAGCGCAGCCCGAATTTTGCAATCGTCGATGAGGTGGACTCCATTCTGATCGACGAGGCGAGAACCCCGCTGATTATCTCCGGCAGAGGCGACAAGTCCACGGAGATGTATGTTGATGCCGACCGCTTTGCGCGGACGCTGACGCCGGTCACAATCGTGGAAATGGACGATAAGGAGGACCAGGACGAGGCCTTTGAGGACGCCGACTACATCATCGACGAGAAAGCAAAGACCGCGACCATTACCCGCCGCGGCGTGGAAAAGGCAGAGGCGTATTTCAAGCGCTCCGGCCAGATGTCCGAGGACAGCAACCTGATGGATGTCGAGAACATGACGCTGCTGCACCATATCAATCAGGCGATCAAGGCGCACGGCATCATGCACCTGGACACGGATTATGTCATCAAGGATGACGAGATCATCATTGTGGACGAGAACACCGGCCGTATGATGATGGGCAGACGCTATAATGACGGTCTGCATCAGGCGATCGAAGCAAAGGAAGGCGTGAAGGTCAAGCACGAGTCCAAGACGCTGGCGACGGTCACCTTCCAGAACTATTTCCGCCTTTACAAAAAGCTCTCCGGCATGACCGGTACCGCTATGACCGAAGAGGACGAGTTCCGCGAGATCTACAAGCTCGATGTCATTTCGATTCCGACGAACCGTCCGGTCATCCGCATTGATCATCCGGATGTCATTTACCGCACCGAGAAGGCAAAGTACGCCGCGATCATCCAGCAGATCATCGACTGCCACGAAAAAGGTCAGCCGGTGCTGGTCGGTACGGTTTCCATCGACAAATCCGAGCGCCTTTCCCAGATGCTTGACCGCCGCGGCATCAAGCATGTCGTTCTGAATGCGAAATATCACGCGAAGGAAGCGGAGATTGTCGCACAGGCCGGAAAGCTCGGCGCCGTTACGATTGCAACGAACATGGCAGGACGCGGAACCGACATCATGCTCGGCGGAAACGCGGAATTCCTTGCCAAGGCGGAGATGCGCAAGCGCGAGATCCCGGAGGATATCATCACGGAGGCGGTCGGCTATGCCGATACCGAGGATGAGACCGTACTCGAGGCGCGTGAGCTGTACCGCTCTCTTTATGATAAGTATAATGCAGAGGTCCGGGAGAAGGCCGTGGATGTTAAGAAAGCCGGCGGCCTGTATATTCTCGGCACGGAGCGCCATGAGTCCCGCCGGATCGACAACCAGCTCCGCGGCCGTTCCGGCCGTCAGGGCGACGAGGGCGAGAGCCGCTTCTTCCTCTCGATCGAGGATGACCTGATGCGTATTTTTGCCGGCGACCGGCTGGAGCGCATGATGGCAAGGCTCAATGTCGATGAGAATACACCGATTGAGAGCCGCATGATGTCGAAGGTCATTGAGTCGTGTCAGAAGAAGGTCGAGGGTATGCACTTCGCAACCCGTAAGAATGTTCTGAACTACGACGATGTCATGAACACGCAGCGTGAGATCATCTACGGTCAGCGCGCACAGGTGCTGGACGGCAAGGACCTCCATGCGTATATTCTCGATATGATGCGGGACCTGATTCAGGCGACCGTCATGACCTATCTTGCGGATGACACCGACAAGTCCCACTGGAATCTGGTCGGTCTGCGCGAGTATTTCATGAACTGGATTACCGTGCCGGAGGACTTCGACTGGGATGAGCAGAAGATCGAGGAGACCGAGCGCGAGGACATCATCAAGATGCTGACCGCCCGCACGGAAATGGTCTATGCCAAGCGGGAGGAGCTGATCGGCTCCGAGCGTCTGCGCGAGCTGGAGCGTGTGGTGCTGCTGCGTGTCGTGGATACGAAGTGGATGGCGCATATCGACGATATGGATGAGCTGAAGCGCGGCATGGGCCTGCGCGGCTATGCACAGAAGAACCCGGTCGTCGAGTACCGTTATGAAGGCTTTGAGATGTTCGATGCAATGGTTGATTCCATTCGTGAGGATACCGTCCGTACCTTGCTGACGATTCAGATTCGTTCGGATGAGGAGCCCAAGCGGGAGCAGGTCGCACAGGTGGATGCACCGAATGCCGGTGCAGGCGACGGCAGCTTCCGTCAGCAGGCAGTTTCCAAAAAGAAGGTCGGACCGAATGATCCCTGCCCGTGCGGCAGCGGAAAAAAGTATAAGAACTGCTGTGCGATGAAGCGGTAATCTGAACGCAGTACGGCAGGAAAGCGAAAGGTTTGAATCGGAGGCCGGTGCAGCGCGGCGCCGGCATCCGTGAAGAATATTCGGGTTATTTTATTTATGGTTGTATACAACCGAAAAAGGGGAGGATGATTTCTTTGGGAAAGAAACATTGGCTGAAAGCGCTGCTCTGCATCACGCTTTCCTTGACGATGTCGGGTGTGAATGCCATTCAGGCAGGTGCATCCGCGGGTGAAGATCCCGGCACGGTGGAGGACAAGGATAAGACTTTTCCGGATCCGGACAGCTTTTCCTACGACAATGTCGAGGTCAATTTTGCAAAGGGTATGCAGTATACGCTGACCTTCTACGATGCCAACAAGTGCGGCAAGCGCACCGGTGTCCTGGAGTGGCGCGGCGACTGCCACATGGAGGATGAGCACATCCCGCTGAAGCAGTACGGTGCTGATTTCAAGGGCATCAATCTGCCGAATGCTTGGATTGAGCAGCACCGCGACGAGCTGGATCCCGACGGCGACGGCTGTCTCGACTGTGAGGGCGGTATGCACGACGCGGGCGACCATGTCAAGTTCGGTCTGCCCGGCACCTATGCCGCATCGACACTCGGCTGGGGCTACTACGAATTCCGTGAGGCGTACAAAAAGACCGGAAACGCAGAGCATATGGAGAATATCCTGCACGCCTTCTGCGATTTCTATCTGAAAGCGCTCTACTACGACAAGGACGGCGAGCTGCTCGCCTATGTCTATCAGGTCGGCGAGGGCAACATTGACCACAACTACTGGCTCTGCCCGGATCTGCAGGGCGAGCATCTGCTTGATTTTGCAAGACCGGCATACCTCTGCACGCGGCAGAATGTCTTTACCGCGGGCACCGAAGTCGGTGCTGCCGAGTCCAAGCTTGACAAGGAATCCAATGAGGCGAAGGCAAAGGCCAAGCAGACCGATTCCCGCGCATCGGATATGTGTGCAGGCGCTTCGGCTGCACTGGCAATCAGCTACCTGAACTTCAAGGATACCGAGCCGGAGTATGCGAAAAAGTGTCTCAAGGGCGCACAGGATCTTTATCAGATGGCAGTCGATTCGCACGAAGAGGGCGAGGACTGCAAGGTGCTGACCAAGGGCTATGACGGCGGCTTCTACGAGTCCAGCTACGACTACGATGAGCTGTCCTGGGCATCGGTCTGGCTGTATTACTGTGCCTGCGACGGCGACATTTCCGTCCGCAACGAAGCGGCATACGAGAAGTACATTACACCGATCATTGCCGTGGATGAAAGCAAGACAAACGACAACAACGGTCATCCGTACACCGGCTGGTTCCGCCGGATTATGAAGGATACCAACAACTGCTGGAACAATATCTGGGTTCACTGCTGGGATACCGTCTGGGGCGGCGTGTTCGCAAAGCTCGCACCGGTTACCAACACGGAGCGTGACTGGTACATCTTCCGCTGGAACTGTGAGTTCTGGTCCGGCATCACCCACCTCGATCCGGGCCTGGTCGATACGATCTGGAACAAGGAATTTGAGTGGGATACGCAGCCGCCGAAGCCGGAAGCAACCGACTTCCTTTCCTGCTCGCCGGCCGGCTTTGCCGTGCTGAACGAGTACGGTTCTGCGCGTTACAACACCGCAGGTCAGCTTTGCTGCCTCGTCTATGCGAAGGAAGCCCAGGGCCATGAAAAGGCCAATGATCCGCTCCGCTTTGCAGAGTGGTCCAAGGGACAGATGGAATACATCATGGGCAAAAACCCGATGAACCGTCCGTACATCGTCGGCTGGTCCGACACGGCGGCTTCTCACCCGCATCACCGTGCCGCACACGGCTCCAAGGACCTCAACATGGATCACCCGGCAGATCAGGTCCACATTCTCTGGGGCGCACTGGTCGGCGGTCCGGATTCGGGCGACTGGCACCGTGACATCACAAAGGACTATGTCTACAACGAGGTCGCTGTTGACTACAATGCAGCAGTTGTCGGCGCCTGCGCCGGTCTGTACTACTTCTTCGGTGACGATACCATGAAGAATCAGGAAAACTTCCCGCCTCCTGAGTCCAGCTACAAGACCGAGGAGCAGCTCCGCGAATTTGTCCTGACGGCTGCTGTCGGCGATGACGACAAGCGCTCCACGCAGATTCTGCTGGTCTTCACAAACGAGACGCTGCTTCCGCCGCGTTATCTCGATGAAGTCAAGGTCCGTTACTTCTTCAACATCTCTGAGCTGCTCGCAGCAGGTCAGACCACAGAGGATATCAATGTGGAAATGCAGTACGATAAGATGTCTGCAAATTCACAGGCTGAGCATCAGGTCAAAACCGAGATCGTGCAGTACAACGACGCTGGTGACTGCTATCTCGAAATGACATGGTCGAACTACAAGTTCTACGGCGAAATGGTCTACCAGTTTGCGCTTGTTGCGCCGAAAATGCAGATCATCCATTATGATGACGGCAAGGAGGAGCATCTCGCAATCTGGGATTCCTCGAACGATTACAGCCGCGAGGGCATGGTCTCCTGCAAGGAGCTCAACAAGCCGCTGAACGAGAGCCCGGCGGAATTCGACCGCATGGTCATGGCCGTTGACGGCAAGCAGGTCTGGGGCACTGCTCCGGACGGCGCACCGCCGATCGCCGAGAACAGCACAGAAACTGACACAACCGGCACGAATAAGTCTGTGAAATACGGCGATGTGGATTGCAACGGCAAGGTGGAAATCGCGGATGCGATTCTGCTGGCTCGCTACAATTCCGAGGATCAGGGCATTTCTGTCACGGCGCAGGGCCTTGTGAATGCGAACTGCAAGAAGGATGAGCTGCTTGATTCTTCCGATCTGCTGCTGCTGCTGCAGTTCCTTTCCGGACAGATCAAAGCATCTTCACTCGGTAAGTAAGTGACATAAGAAAGCGTACTCTTCTCAGGGTGCGCTTTCTGACTGTTAAGCAGTATATTAATGAAATTTTAAGGAGGATTCATTATGCGTGTGAAAAGAATATATGCTTTGGCGGCTGCGGCTCTCTTATCAGTGTATCCGGCTGCCGGTTTCTCTGCCAGTGCCGCAGAGTCGGAAAGCTGGATTGATTTCAGCGAAAAATGGCCGGACAAATTCTTTGATGACGATACGGTTGAGGTGACGGAAAATACCTACAAGAGCCATGATCTGAATGTCCGGATTGACCGGCATGAGTTTAACCGCCTGACCGGTGATGTGGACGGAAACGGTGAAGTTGAGGTCGCGGATGCGATTATGGCGCTGCGGTATCAGGCAGAGGACGAGGTCGTGATTACGAGAGACGGCCTGCGGAATGCCGATGTCAATGAAGACGGGCTGTTTACGGCGGAGGACACCGCGATGATGCTGGGCTGGCTCAGCGGCAATCTGGAGGACGATGAATTCTTTGTCGATCATTCGCTCGTGTGGTTCGTCATAGATTTTTATGTCCGCAGCATGGAGAACCTGCGCGGTGCGTTTGCAAAGGGCAGCTATCCGGAAAGCAATAAGCAGGTGGATTCGATTGAGGACATGGCAAACGAGAACAATGCCGTATTCGCAATCAACTGTGACTACTGCGGATTCCGCGACGACGGTGTGATTATCCGCAACGGTGTGACCTATCGTGAAACTTACCGCTCGGATCTGTGTCTGCTTTACAAAGACGGCGTCATGGACATTGTTTCGGATGTCAAGCCGCAGTATGTAGACAGAATTAATGACGACAAGACCTATTACAGAACCATGTCTGACGACGAAAAGGCAAATATCTGGCAGTCCGTTACATTCTATCCGCCGCTTGTTGTGGACGGAGAGGTCTGTGAAAAGTTCCCCGGCGGCAATCTCGGAAAAGCACATCCGCGCAGCGGTATCGGCTACTTTGAGCCCGGACATTACTGCTTTATTCAGGTCGAGGGAAGACAGCCCGGCTATTCTAACGGCATTCTGCTTCCGGATTATGCGCAGATGTTCAAGGATCTGGGCTGTGTGGAAGCGTTCAACATGGACGGCGGCAGCAGCTCTGTGATCGTGTTCAACGGCAAGCAGATCAACAAGCCCGCTTGGAACGGCAGAGAGACCAGCGATATCCTGTATCTGGTGGATTCTGCCAAAATTCCGGAGGACAAGGCAGCGGCGGCCTGGAAGGAAAAGCAGTCCGAATAAGCCGCACAGCAGATTGGCGAAGCGACAAAAACATAAACCGGATCAGCGGTGTATTCCGATACACCGCTGATTTTTGAAACGGAGGGTCACATGATACCACTAGCGGAACGGCTGCGCCCGCACAGTCTGGATGAAATGGTCGGACAGCCGCATTTGTTCGGCGAGGGCCGTCCGATGCGTCGGATTGTGGAATCCGGCAAAATCCCGAATATGATTTTTTACGGGCCGTCCGGCGTCGGCAAAACAACGCTTGCCCGGATGATCGCGGACAAAACCGACCTTTCTTTGCATAAGCTGAACGGTACGACGGCATCGGTCGGCGATATCCGGGAGATTCTGCAGGAAAGCGGTTCGCTGTTCGGTTCAAACGGTGTGCTGCTCTATCTGGACGAGATTCAGTATCTCAACAAGAAGCAGCAGCAGAGCCTGCTGGAATACATCGAGAACGGCAGCGTCACGCTGATCGCGTCCACCACGGAGAACCCGTACTTTGCAGTGTTCAACGCCATTATCAGCCGTTCGACCGTGTTTGAGTTCAAGCCGGTCACGGCAGAGCAGATGGTTCCTGCTGTCCGCCGGGCATTTGACTTCCTGTCTGCGGAGCAGAACGCCGCGATTGATGTGGATGACGATGCCGTGCGGTATATTGCGGCGGGCTGCGGCGGCGATGTCCGGAAAGCGGTCAACACCGTCGAGCTGTCCGTTCTGGCGACGGCGCCGGCGGCGGACGGATACCATATCACGACGGAGACCGTCAAGTCCCTGACACAGCGCAGCAATATGCGGTATGACCGCGACGGCGATCAGCATTACGATCTGCTGTCTGCGCTCCATAAATCCGTTCGCGGCTCTGATGAAAACGCGGCCCTGCACTATGCGGCGCGGCTGCTGGAGGCAGGGGATCTGCTGCCGCTGTGCCGGCGGCTGCTCTGCATCGCGTCGGAGGACATCGGTCTTGCGTATCCGATGGCGATTCCGATTGTGAAAGCCGCAGTCGATACCGCCATTCAGCTCGGTGTGCCGGAAGCACGCCTGCCGATTGCAAATGCGATTATCCTGCTGGCGACCTCACCAAAGTCAAACAGCGCCTGTCTGGCGATTGACGCGGCTGCCGCGGATGTGCGGGCAGGACTGTCGGGAGATTTCCCCCGCGCACTGCAAAATGTCCATTTTGACGGCGCAGATGCCGCGGTCAAGGGGCAGCATTATCTTTATCCGCACGACTTCCCGAATCACTGGGTTCGGCAGCAATATCTGCCGGATACGCTTGCCGGCCGGGTTTACTACCGGTACGGCGAGAACCGGCAGGAGCAGGCTGCCAGAGAGTACTGGGAGAAAATCAAGAAGTAACACGGTATCATCAGCAGAAAACAAAAAAGGAGGCGTGTCCGGCGATGCGGGCAGTCACATGGAATGTCAACGGGCTGAGAGCCTGTGAGAAGAAAGGCTTTGCCGATTTTTTCAGACAGATTGATGCAGATTTCTTCTGCATTCAGGAAACAAAGATGCAGGAGAGTCAGCTTTCGGCACTGGAATTTGCCCCGGAAGGCTATCATGCGTTCTGGAACAGTGCAGAGAAAAAAGGCTATTCCGGTACGGCGGTTTTTGCAAAGAAAGCGCCGCTTTCCGTCTCAAAGGAGATGCCGACCGGCGGCGTTTCCGATGAAGGCAGAGTGCTGACGCTGGAATATCCGGATTTCTTCCTTGTCAACGCCTATGTGCCGAATGTGCGCCGTGATCTGTGCCGCATTCCGCTGCGCATGGAGTGGGAGGACGCGCTCAGAAGCTATCTGATGCAGCTGGATGCGAGAAAGCCCGTGCTGTACTGCGGCGACCTCAATGTTGCGCATCAGCCGGTTGACCTCAAAAACGCCAAGCCCAACGAGGGCAACGCAGGCTATACGGACGAGGAACGCGGCAAGATGACCGAGCTGCTTGCGGCCGGCTTTACCGATGCGTTCCGGTTCAAATATCCGGACCGCACCGATGCGTACACATGGTGGTCATATATGGGCAGAGCCCGCGAGAAGAATGTCGGCTGGCGCATCGACTACTGGATCCTCTCCGACCGCATCGCAGACAAAATCGACGATGTCATCATCCGGTCAGAGGTCATGGGCAGCGATCACTGTCCGCTGGAGCTTCAGATCACAATCTGATTGCCGGAAAACCGCAGAACACACTGCGGTTTTTCTGTTTGAAAAGCATCGCTGACCGGCTTTTGTTCCGGGGCGTGCGCACTGTTTTTCCGGCTTGGAACAACAGGCGGACTTCCTGTTTTTGTGATTTTCAAAAAAAGCGTGACAAATCAGCAGATTTGTGGTATAATAAATATTGTATTTCGATCATCTGAAGGAGGCAGATTCTAATGACTGAACGCAAACCTTATTATCTGACGACTGCAATCGCGTATACATCGCGCAAGCCGCACATCGGCAACACCTACGAGATCGTGATGACGGACGCGCTGGCGCGCTTCCGCAGAATGCAGGGCTATGATGTGTATTTCCTGACCGGCACGGATGAGCACGGTCAGAAGATTGAAGAAATTGCAAAGGAAAGCGGCATCACGCCGCAGGATCATGTAGACAAGATTGCCGGTGAAATCCGCTCGATCTGCGATCTGCTGAATACTTCCTACAACGGATTTATCCGCACGACCGATCCGCACCATGTCAAGGCCGTGCAGGGCATCTTCCAGCGCCTGTACGATCAGGGCGATATCTACAAGGGCGAATATGTCGGCAAATACTGTACGCCCTGCGAGAGCTTCTGGACAGAATCTCAGCTGAAGGACGGCAAATGTCCGGACTGCGGCAGAGAAGTGCGGGACGCAAAGGAAGAGGCGTATTTCCTGCGCCTGTCGAAATATCAGGACTGGATTGAGGAGTATATCGAAACACATCCGGATTTCATCTATCCGGAGGCGCGCAAGAAGGAAATGCTCAACAACTTCATCAAGCCGGGGCTGCAGGATCTCTGCGTTTCCCGCACGACGGTGAAGTGGGGCATCCCTGTGCCGTTTGATTCCAACCATGTCATCTATATCTGGATCGACGCACTCTCGAACTATATCACGGCGCTCGGCTATGATGCAAACGGCAATCACGGCGAGCTTTACAAGAAATACTGGCCGGCAGATGTGCATATCATCGGCAAGGATATCGTCCGGTTCCACAGCATTTACTGGGTAATTATGCTGCATATGCTCGGCGCACCGATTCCGAAGCAGATTTTCGGACATCCGTGGATGCTGTTCGGAGCCGACAAGATGAGCAAGTCCCGCGGCAATGTCATCTACGCAGATGAGCTGGTTGACCGGTTCGGCGTCGATGCCGTCAGATACTATCTGCTGTCTGAGATGCCGTTTGCATCGGACGGTTCGATCACCTATGAGAACATGATCGAACGGTTCAATTCCGATCTGGCCAACACGCTGGGCAATCTGGTCAACCGGACGGTTGCGATGGTGAATCAGTATTTCGGCGGCGAGATTCCGTCTGCCGAGCTGATCGCCTCTGCGCCGGATGCGCCCTTTGACGCCGACCTGAAGGCGGTTGCCGAGGGAACGCTGCCGCGCATGACGGCACTGCTGGATTCCTACCATGTCAGTGATGCGGTGGAAACGGTTCTGACGCTGGCAAGCCGCTGCAATAAGTATATTGACGAGACAACGCCGTGGGTGCTGGCAAAGGATCCGGAGCAGAAGCCGCGCCTTGCGAAGGTGATGTATCATCTGCTCTGCGGAATCCGCTGCATCGGCGGGCTGCTGAAGCCCTTTATGCCGGATACTGCGGAGAAGATTCTTGCGCATACGCCGGAAACTGACGAGATTGCCGCGATGGACAATGAGCTTGCACGCTACGGCATCTTCGGCGGCGTGCGGTACGGTGCGGCAGTCGGAGAGGCAAAGCCGCTGTTTGTCCGTGTCAAGGCAGATGAGGTTCTGAAGGAGCTGAAGGCCATGCAGGAGGCGGATGCTGCGGCGGCGAAGGCTGCGGCTGCTCCTGTGGCACCGTTCGGCGAGGAGATTGAGATTGACACCTTTGCAAAATCCGATATCCGTGTCGCGGAGGTGCGGGCGTGTGAGAAGGTCAAGAAGTCTTCCAAGCTGCTCTGCTTCAAGCTGTTTGACGGTGTCGGGGAACGGCAGGTGCTCTCCGGAATTGCGAAGTATTATCAGCCGGAGGATTTAGTCGGGAAGAAGGTTTTGGTTGTGGCCAATCTGAAGCCGGTCAAGCTCTGCGGTCTGGAGAGCTGCGGCATGATCTGTTCCGCAGAAGCGCCCGACGGCAGTCTCCAGCTGATCTTCCCCGATCAGAGTATTCCCGCCGGCAGCCGGCTCTGCTGAGTCCGTGCAGGCTGCGAAGCGCAGAAGCTGTGCCGGATCGATGCTGCCGAAGTGCAGGATGATCCTGCGCGGCGGTATGTGTTTCATGCGCATTCCTTCTTTCGGGAGGTGACCGGGCAGCCGGGTGTGCTTCTGCCGCGGCCTGTATCGTTGATATTTATGAAATTGGAGTGTTATGTATGAATCATCATTTGATTTCCCGTCTGGCTGCCGTATTGGCAGCGGCGGGGCTTTGCGCGGCGGTTCCGGCCTCGGCGGCAGATTCCGGAATGAAGCTGCGCATGACGGCATCGCAGCAGTACATCACGGAGTCTGAGCTGAAATCCGGCGATGTTCTGCTGGACGGTGCGCTTCACATCGATAACTACACCGGTTTTTCCAATCTGCGTCTGCACCTGGTCAGCGATCCGGAGCTCGTGATTGAAAATCTGGACTTTGCCCGTGATGCGTCCCGCAAGGAAAGTGACGGAGCAGATAAGCAGAGCTATTTTGTCACACACGGTGAGACAAAGGTGACCGGGCTGAACGATCAGGGCGAGGCGGTCAATGTCTGTCTCTGGTACGGGCCGGGACAAGTGGAACCCGCCGCCGGTGTGGTGGAGGATCCGGACAGTCCGTTCCTGACCTATCGGCTGCGTGTGCCGCAGGGGACGGCAGCCGGCATCTACACGGCGGATGTCAGCAAGAGCGTGAAGACAAATGTGGTCGGTCAGCTGGAGTATGATTTTCAGGCATATCTCGGCACGGAAAGGCTGGACATTCCCTGTGAGGGATTAAAGGTCGTGGTCGAGCCGGATCCCGTGCGCGGAGATGTGGACGGAAACGGAAAGATTGAGCCGTGGGATGCGACTGCAGTGCTGCGTTTTTGCGCGCTGACTAATGCCGGCTTTGATCTGTCCGATCCGGAGCTTACGGAGGAGCTGGAGCAGGTTTCCGGTACGCCCTATATTCACATGGCGATGAAAGCCGGCGATATCGATCTGAACGGGAAGATCGAGCCTTCTGATGCGACCGCGATTCTGGTATATGCGAATTTGCAGATGATCGGCTTTGATCCGGACTGGGATGAGCTGTAAGCCGGACCGGAAACAGCGGGTACGGATGCAAAATCTGCACTTGTGACGGAGAATCATTGTGATTCCGTGTGAGAGGAGTTCCGTATGAAGCTGAATATGAAAGATCATATTTATGAAGTTTCAAATCTGATCATATGGATCAGCCTGTCTGTGATCGCTGTTGTGCTTATCATTCGGTTTGTGCCCGGCTTGATCCTTCCGACTGTCTTATCCATTGCTGCCGTGATCGGACTGGCTTTTTTCTGTGAAAGAATTCTTTGCCGTGCAGTCGGCAGAATCATCGCTTTCCTTCTGCATGATGAAATCTGATTCATTTGAGCAAGCGAATCATAATACAATGCCCCGAAGCGGTTTGGATCGCTTCGGGGCAAAGCATTTTCAGTGAAATCAGGCAAACAACGCCTGCTTCCGGAACGCCGCAAAAAAGATTTGAGAAAAATTTCAAAAAGGGCTTGACAAGGAAAAAATAATCTGCTATAATATAAACATACAAAACAGATAGGATATATGGTAATTAATCTCCAACGCCTGTCTGTTCTGAAAATTTCAGATGAAACTGATTGAAAGGAAGATGTCACGATGGGAATTTATGAGAAGGTAACCGATCTGATCGGCAAAACACCGCTGCTGCGTCTGCACGGTGTCGAACAGGCAGAGCAGCTTCAGGCTACGCTGCTGGGAAAGCTGGAGCTGTTTAATCCGGCAGGCTCCGTAAAAGACAGAATCGCCAAGGCGATGATTGACGATGCTGAAGCACGCGGCCTGCTCAAGCCCGGCAGTGTTCTGATTGAACCGACATCGGGCAACACCGGCATCGGTCTGGCGTCTGTGGCCGCAGCACGCGGCTATCGGCTGATTATCACGATGCCTGAAACCATGAGCATGGAGCGCCGCCTTCTTATGAAGGCATACGGCGCAGAACTGGTGCTGACAGAGGGCTCCAAGGGCATGAGCGGTGCGATTGCCAAGGCACAGGAGCTTGCTGCTGAGATTCCGGGCAGCTTTATTCCGTCGCAGTTTACGAATCCTGCGAACCCCGATGCACACCGCCGGACGACCGGTGTGGAGATCTGGGAGGATACGGACGGCAAGGTCGATATTTTTGTAGCCGGTGTCGGTACAGGCGGTACGCTCAGCGGTGTCGGCGCTTATCTGAAGTCGCAGAATCCGGATGTCAAGGTCGTTGCAGTGGAGCCGAAGGGCTCGCCGGTGCTGTCTGCGGGCACAGCCGGAAAGCACGGCATTCAGGGCATCGGTGCGGGCTTTGTGCCGGAGACGCTGAATACGGATATCTATGATGAAATCATCACAGTGACCGAGGAAAACGCCTACTCTGCCAGCAGAGAGATTGCACACAAGGACGGCGTTCTGGTCGGCATTTCTTCCGGTGCTTCTCTCTGGGCAGCGATTCAGCTTGCAAAGCGTCCGGAGAATCAAGGCAAGACGATTGTCGCGCTGCTGCCGGATACCGGTGAGCGTTATCTTTCGACGCCGCTGTTTGAGTAATCACAGCACAGAAAAAGGCTCTGTCTTCCGTATCGGAACGACAGAGCCTTTGTTTTTTATCCGAAGAATTTTGCCTCTGTGAACTGAACTTGACCGCTGAACGGGTTGAAAAGGACATCCTTGACGCCGGGCTTGCATACCAGAACCCGCTTTTTGTAGAACAGCGGAATCAGGCAGGCGTCATCGAGGATATCTGCCTCCGCACGGCTGTATAACTCGACGGCTTTGGGCAGCTCCGGCGCACCGGCAGTCTCCTTCAGGCACTGCCGGACCGCATCTGCCGCGCCGCAGTGCAGACAGGAATCCGTGAGAAAATGCTCCAGCACGGAAGACGGGTTGTGGTCCTCTCCGGTCAGTGTATACAGTGCAAGATCATAGCTTCCGGAGGAAAGCCGCTGCCCGAACTCCGCCGGCGCGACTTCCTCCAGGCTCAGATGCAGCGACAGCGTATTTTCCCAGTGCTTCAGTACTTCGAGCAGTGCGCTGTAATCCATCAGATCGCTCGGAACCAGCACCTTTCCCTCGGCGAGTTCACTGCGGGAAACGGCTGCCAGACCGGCGTTCAAAAGCTGCTTTGCCTGTTCCGGACTGTTCACGCGGTAGGACACATCGGAAATCAGCTCGCGGCAGCTCTTGTTCATCAGGACAGAGGCCGGCGGCAGAATGCCGGATGCGGGACGCAGATCGTCATAGAGCGGCATCGAAGCATAATCGAGTGCTGCCCGCATAGCCTGAGCGATTTTCGGTGTTTTCCCGTAATCGGAGTTGGGATTTGCGATGATGCCGAGCGTCAGACTGAACGCCCCGCTGACGGTGGCCGAAGTATTCGAGAGCAGATCGGTCTGCGTCGTGACACAGCAGTCCGTGTTTCCCTTTGTGAAGATCCGGACGGCATCGGCATCTGTTTGCTCGATATAGAAATTGAGATCGACCGGATAGACCTTGTGAACAGCGTGATTCAGCGGATTGCGGCTGAGCTGGATGACATTGTATTTGCCGTAGGGATCGTACAGCCAGCGCTGCATGGCAAAGCTGCCGTTCCCGATGATCGACTGTTCATCCAGACCGTACCGGCCCTTGGTCATTTCAAAGTAGGTCTGATTGCAGGGGAGGGCCGCAGTGGAGGCGAGCTTTGTCAGCAGACCGGAATCCGGTCTTTCCAGTTCGATTTCCAGCCGGTCGTCCCGGCGGGCATAGACGCCGATCAGAGACGGATCCTGTCCGCCGTCCGTAATTTCCCTCGCGTACCGGATGGACGAAAAGGATTCTTTATACGGAGAATGGTAGATCGGATCAAACATCCGCTGAAAGGCAAAGACAAAGTCATTTGCCGTGACCTTGACCGCGGCTTCCTTGTCAAAGGGGTTCTGCCCCTCTGCGGTGCTGTACCAGTAGGAATCCTGACGCAGATCGAAGGTGTAGTGCAGCTTGTCGTCGGAGACCTGCCAGTCCCTGACCACGCCGTTTCGGAGAGAGCCGTCCTCGCCGAGCGTAAAGAGCCCTTCAAAGAGATTGGCCAGAACGGTTTTTGCGGATGTATTGACCGCGAGCTGCGGATCCAGTGTATCCGGATTGCCGACCAGCGTGAAGGAGAAGGAATGACCGGCGCCTGTTTTTTCGGAATCGCCGCCGCAGGCAGTCAGTGCCGTCAGAACCAGCAGGAGCGACAGCAGCAGGGGAATTGCGCGTTTCATGGTATCCGTTCCTCCGGACAGAATGAGAGGCAGGAGCTGGCCGGTCGATCCGGCGGTTCTCGAACCTCTCATTTTGTATTATAATGTGAATGAGTGCGGCAGCAGATTTTTCAGCGGATAGATGCCTGTTGAAAGGATGACGGGGAAATCGGGGCCGCAGAATTCAGAGAGCACCTGTCTGCAAATGCCGCAGGGGAAACAGGGCTCGCTTGCCAGTCCGCCGCAGATTGCGATTGCGGTGAAATCCCGTTCGCCGGCGGTCACGGCCGCGCTGATGGCCGAACGCTCTGCGCAGATGCCTGCCGGATAGGACGCATTCTCGATATTGACGCCGAGATAGACCTTCCCGGAGGCTGTCAGCAGCGCCGCCCCGACGCGGAAATGGGAGTATTCGGCGTGGGCGTTGCCGCGGATTTCTTCCGCAAGTGCGAGCAGTGCTTTGGCGCTTTCATCGAGCGGAACCGGCTGATCCGGTTCGACTGCGGAGGGCAGTGAAACGGTTTTGAAGCTGTGTGAAAACTGCCGGACGCCCGGCGCATTGCGAATCAGTTCGCTTTCATCTTCCAGAGTTTCAGGCTGCGCTTGGAAAAACTGCCTGATGGAGTCGAGAATTTTCGACATCTGTTCCACGGCTCCTTTCAAATGTGTCAAAAATCAGTGCGGAAATTTGTGCATTATTTCCCCCGGAACAGCCTTGCGTTTCCGGCTGTTCCGCGGTATAATAATAGTGGTGGCATTTTAATCGGAAATGAGTGCCAGCGTGTCGCGTGCAATCAGCAGCTCTTCATTGGTCGGAACAACCCACACTTCCACCTTGGACTTCGGTGTGGAGAGACGGATCAGCTGACCGCGGCTCTGCTTGTTGCGCTCCTTGTCGATCTCTACGCCGAAGAAATCCATGTCGCGGCAGACGCGTTCACGGACTTCCCAGGAATTCTCGCCGATACCGCCGGTGAACAGAATGGCATCCAGACCGTTCATGGCAGCGGCATAGGCGCCGATGTACTTCTGAATCTGGTATGCGAGCATTTCGGATGCGAGAATCGCACGCTTGTCGCCCTTTTCAGCGGCAGCCGTGATGTCACGGTTGTCCGAGGAGATGCCGGAAATGCCGAGGAAACCGGACTTCTTGTTCATATACTGGCTCATTTCATCCGGTGTGAAGCCGTGCTTGTCTGCGACAAAGGTCACAGCGGACGGATCAACGGCACCGCAGCGGGTTCCCATCAGAATGCCGTCCAGCGGAGTAAAGCCCATCGAGGTGTCGATGCACTTTCCGCCCTTGACCGCCGTGATCGAGGAGCCGTTGCCGAGGTGGCAGGAGACGATCTTCAGATCGCGGATGTCCTTGCCCATTGCGTTTGCAAGCGCAGCGGAGACAAAGCGGTGAGAGGTGCCGTGGAAGCCGTACTTACGGACATGATACTGCTCATAGTCTTCATAGGGCAGACCGAACATATATGCCTTGGGCGGCATGGTCTGGTGGAACGCCGTATCAAAGACCACGACCTGCGGGGTTGTTTTCGGAATGACAGCGGTGCAGGCGCGGAGCGCGAGGGCGTGGGCGTGATTGTGAACCGGAGCCAGTTCGCGGAGGTCATCAATTTTGTCGATGATTTCCGGCGTGACGAGGCAGGGACGGTCAAAGACTTCTGCGCCCTGAACGATGCGGTGGCCGACTGCGGAAATCTCATCCATCGACTTGATGACGGCTGCGTCACCGGTGGTCAGCACCTCGACCAGCTTCTCAAAGGCCTCGGTATGTGTCGGGAAGCTGCAGTCTGCATCAATCTTTCTGCCGTCCGCGGTCTTGTGCGAGACATGGCCGTCGATGCCGATGCGGTCGCAGTTGCCCTTTGCGAGGACGCTCTCATCATCCATGTTGATGAGCTGATACTTCAGCGAAGAGCTTCCGGCGTTGACTACGAGAATTAACATAATCTTTTCTTCCTTTCAATCGGTAAAAATCTGTTCAGATGTTCATTCCGGCGGGATTCCGCCGACTGACAATCTTCAATATAGTATTATACACGATATTCCGGCAAGTTTCAAGAGGTTCCGCGAAAAAAAGCGGATTCTCCGTTTAGAAATTCGCCCCCGCTTTGCGCAATTCTTTGGGCGTTTTTCCGGCAAACGGCGAAAAAGCGACGGTACCGTTTGCAGAATCAGAGCGAGCGTGTTCACGATCAGGAGGCAGTTACCATGAAGATCAGCGGCATCATATGCGAATATAATCCGTTCCACAACGGGCACCTTTATCATATCGAACAGACCAGAAAACACGGCGCAACCCACATTGTAGCAATTATGAGCGGAAACTTCGTGCAGCGCGGCGATGTAGCTGTCATCAATAAGTTTGAGCGTGCGAAGGCGGCGGTTCACTGCGGCGCCGATCTGGTCATTGAGCTGCCTGTTGCATACTGCCTGAGCGCTGCCGAGGTGTATGCGAAGGGCGCGATGTATATTCTGAAAGGCCTCGGCTGCGTGGATGAGCTGAGCTTCGGCAGTGAGTGCGGAGACATCAATCTGCTGACAGAGGCCGTCAAAGCGACTTATGCCTGTGCGCGCCGTCCGGAGCTCGAAGATCTGATGAAACGCGGCAATTCCTATCCGAAGGCGCTGCAGATTCTGATTCGGCAGAGCTTCGGTGACGAGATCGGAATGCTGTTCAGTTCTCCGAATAATGTGCTTGCGATCGAATATCTGAAGGCGATGATTGCAGTCAAGCTGAAAATCGAACCGTTCACGGTCAAGCGGCATGAGGCGCATGACGCGCAGATGCCGGTCGGAAACATTGCCAGTGCCTCTTTGATCCGTCAGATGATGGATTCCCGTACCGCGGATTTTGACGAGCTGGTGCCGGAGATTTCCGCCGATGCGCTCAGCGCCTGTGCTGCAACCGGCATGACGGCCCGCTTTGAGAATCTGGAGCGCGTGCTGCTGTACCGTCTGCGCACCGCGACTGCGGACGAACTGATTCATCTGCCGGAGGTCGGACAGGGCCTTGAGAACAAAATCCTGTCTGCCCGCAACGAAACATCGCTGGAATCCATGCTGCTGGCCATGAAAAGCAAGCGCTATCCGATGGCGCGCCTCAGACGGATCCTGCTCGATCTGCTGATCGGAATTCATCCGGAGGATACGGATAATCCGCCTCCTTACGGCAGAATCCTCGCGCTGAACGAACGCGGCCGCGACATCCTGACAGCGGCCAAAAACGCCGGAACGACACTGCCGTATTCGACCTCGCTGGCGAAGCTTAGCGAGCTGGATGACGCCTGCAAGGCCTGTGCGGAGCTCGAAGCCCGCTCCACCGCGGTCTACGGACTGGCGCTGCGCTCCATTAGTCCCGCCGATGCCGATTATAAGCAAATGATCGGCATGGTGAAATAAAAGCTGAGAAAGGAAAAGGATCATGATGTACAAAGAACGGCATTATTCAGAAGTGAAAACAGTGGAACAGTCCGGCATCATATTTGATGACGGCAGTCAGATCCGGTTTCAGGACTGTGTGGGGCTGTACGGCAGCGAAACCTGTGTGGCCGTGCGGGATGTGACAGCCGCACCGCCCTATTTTGAATTCCGGACACCGGAGCAGCCGACACGCATCATCTTTGACCGGAGCGGTCTTTTCGCAGCGGACAATAACCGGAAGGACTTTCAATCACTGCAATTCTCCATCATCAAAGCCGGCTTCAAAACCTTTGACCTATCCTGAGCTGAGCTGGGGCAGCGTTTCCGGGGCAGAACCGGAAACGCTGCCTTTGCCGTTTTCTCCTTTTTTCTGATGTTTTCCGATTCGGGACAGCGCCGTGACGAAAAAAACTCGAAAAAAGTTTGTGAAATTATTGACAAGCGGCCAGAAATCGGATATAATAGCAGTGTAAATCACTGAAGGAGGGGGTAACCCATGAGCAAAATCCGTATTGGTATTGTCGGCTACGGCAACCTGGGCAAGGGTGTCGAGCTCGCAATCCGCAGCAATCCTGACATGACGCTGGCATTTGTCGCAACGCGCCGTGCGCCGGAAACTGTCACGCTTCAGACGGCAGGCATTCCGGTTTACCGCTATGCCGATCTCGCTGCGCATCAGAATGACGCAGATGTTGTGATCGTTTGCGGCGGCAGTGCAACGGATCTGCCGGAGCAGACACCGGCTCTCGCAAAGCTGTTCAATGTCGTTGACAGCTTTGATACACACGCCCGCATTCCGGAGCACTTTGCAAATGTCGATGCCGCCGCAAAGGAGACCGGCCATGTGGCAATGATTTCTGTGGGCTGGGATCCGGGAATGTTCTCGCTGGCCCGTCTGTACGGCAACTGCATCCTGCCGGACGGAAAAGATTATACCTTCTGGGGCAAGGGCGTCAGCCAGGGCCACTCCGACGCGATCCGCCGCGTAGAGGGCGTTCAGGACGGCAAGCAGTACACGGTGCCTTCCGAGTCGGCTATGGCAGCAGTCCGCAGCGGCGCACAGCCGGAGCTGACAACACGCCAGAAGCACACCAGAGAGTGCTATGTCGTTGCGAAGCCCGGCGCCGATCTTGCAAAGATCGAGCAGGACATCAAGACCATGCCGAACTATTTCTCCGATTATGATACGACCGTTCATTTTATCTCGCAGGAGGAGCTGAACCGCGATCACAGCGGCATCCCGCACGGCGGCTTTGTCATGCGCAGCGGCGTGACCGGCGTGAACGGCGAGCATAAGCACTTGATCGAATACAGCCTCAAGCTCGATTCCAATCCGGAGTTTACAACCAATGTTCTGGTTGCTTTTGCGCGTGCGGCAGCACGCTTTGCAGCCGAGGGAACCAGCGGCTGCAAGACCGTTTTTGATGTCCCGCCGGCGTATCTTTCGCCGCTTTCCGGTGATGTCCTCCGCGCAAAAATGCTGTGATCTGGCTAAATCAATAGGTTAAAATCGCCAAGTTTTTAATCTGATTCGACGCGTTTCTGATTGAAAAGTCCGAAAAATCCGAATCAAATTGACAAATCACACTTTTTCGTTATATAATACCTATAGATTTTTGTTTTTAGGAGGAAATCCCCATGAAGAAAAATGAACTCGTGGCAGCAAT
>JAILIG010000184.1 GCA_024695445.1 Oscillospiraceae bacterium | reverse complement strand
GCCCTCGCCGAGCACCAGCGCGTCATAGGCCTTTTCCACGCGGTCCCACGCGTTGTCTCTGTCCATCGCATAGAATCTGCCGGAGATCACGCCGACCTTGCCGACACCGATCTCCGCGAGCTTTGCGGCTGCCTCCTCCATATACTCCGCCGCAGAGGAAGGCGGCACATCTCTGCCGTCCAGAAAGGCGTGAACAAAGACCTTTTCAAGCCCGAAGAGCTTTGCCATTTCCACAAGCCCGTAGAGATGCGTCATATGCGAGTGGACGCCGCCGGGAGACAGCAGACCCATCAGATGCAGCGCCGTGCCCTTGTCGCGGGCGTTCTCCATCGCAGCGACGAGCGCCGGATTCCGGAAGAAGTCGCCGTCCTCGATGGACTTCGTGATCTTGACAAGCTGCTGATAGACGATTCTGCCGGCACCCATATTGGTGTGACCGACCTCAGAGTTGCCCATCTGACCGTCCGGCAGGCCGACATCCAGTCCCGAAGCGCCGATGATCGTATTCGGATACGAGGCAAAATAGCGGTCGAGGTTCGGCGTTTTCGCCGCTCTGATCGCGTTGCCGTAGTCGCTCGGATTGATGCCGAAGCCGTCCATAATCAGAATTGCAACAGGTGCTTTGCTCATCGTAAATACTCCTTTTTTCTCAATATAAACCAAAAACCGTGGGGGTGAAGCCGGTCAGCGGGGTATGATCCCGCAGCCGGCAGGGGATGCTGTGTGATGCTCAGGCATTCTCTCTCGTCCGGAACCAGCTGATCGCGGCAGCCGCTGTCAGCAGCGGGTAGGCGATGCTGGAGATCAGACCTGTCAAGCCCTCCGCCGTGTTCAGGATGCTGTATGCGGCAAGTGAGGATGCGCCCGATGCATGACTGATCAGGGCCGCTGAGAACCGACTGCGCAAGGTGCCGACAACCGGATTCAGCGCCAGCACTATGAGAATCACCGTCAGCGCAAGCTGTGCGTCCCTTTGCGATGCACGCCGGATGCCGTTCATCACGAGCAGATAGCAGAGCAGGAAGGCGCCCGCCGTCATCAGGAGCGGAACCACGCGCAGCAGCAGCGGAACCGAACCGAAATCCGCTGTGTCATCCCGTACGCCGATCAGCTTTGCGGCAGCGGAAGGAAAGAGCTGCACCAGCACCCCGGCCGCCATGCGGATCAGAAACAGCACCAGCGCCGCCTTTGCAAACGAAACTTCCGGTTTTGATTGTTCGCTCATCGTATCCCTCCGATCTGTTCCGGATTCCGTGCAGCTCAGCCGTTGACAGCCGCCTGCACGATGACATTGAAGTCCTCAGCCTTGAGCGATGCGCCGCCGATCAGGCCGCCGTCGATGTTCGGCTTTGCGAGCAGCTCAGCGGCATTCTTCGCGTTCATCGAGCCGCCGTACTGAATCGTGACAGCATCCGCCGTTGCCTGATCGAACATCTTTGCGAGCGTTGCGCGGATGAATGCGCAGACCTCCTCAGCCTGCTCCGGCGTTGCGGTCAGGCCGGTGCCGATTGCCCAGACCGGCTCGTATGCGATCGTGACATTCTTCATCTGCTCTGCGGTGACATCCCACAGGTCGAGCTTGACCTGCTTGCCGACGACTTCCTCGGTGATGCCGCAGACGCGCTCCCACTTGAGCTCGCCGACGCAGACGATCGGCTTTAAGCCGGCGTTCAGCGCAGCCAGCGTGCGCTTGTTGACCGTCTCATCGGTCTCGCCGAAGTACTGTCTGCGCTCGGAGTGGCCGATGACGACATATTCGACGCCCAGCTCGGTCAGCATATCCGCGGAGATTTCGCCGGTGAATGCGCCGGACTTCTCGAAGTGGACATTCTCCGCACCGACCTTGACATTGCTGCCCTCAGTGACGGTCAGAGCGGTTTCGAGGTTCGTGAACGGCACACAGGCGACGACCTCGATCTTGCCGTCCGCATTTGCGACCAGCGGCTTGATGGCCTCCAGCAGTGCCTTTGCTTCGGGGCGGGTCTTGTTCATTTTCCAGTTGCCGGCGATGATCGCCTTTCTCTTTGCCTTATCCATGGTATATACTCCTTTTTCTGAAAGATGATTATGAATTGCTGCCGGCCGGTGTTTCCGGTTCCGGCGGCGGGAGCTTTCGCTCAAATTTGGAAGCGGACAGTGTCTCCTGCGTCCAGTTTCCGAAGATGCAGCACTGTGCGAGCATCCGCAGCAGATTGGTCTGCATTCCCCTGCCGAGGGCGGACTGCTCGGTGATCTGCTGCCGGAGCGCGGTTTCGTCCGCCTTTGCGGCAGCGGCATCCTCGTTATCCGATGCGCGGGCATACTGCATCGAAAGGGCAATCAGCCGCTCCAGAAAGGGCTGTACCGCTTCCGGATACTGCGCGATGCGAAGCTTTGCCTGCATGAGATACTGCTCTGCACGGCCTTGCTGCCGTTCGCGTTCACAGATCGCCGCGGCCAGCTCGTAATACACCAGCGCGTCCTCTGCGTAGGGCGTGAATTCGCCCATCAGATCGGGCTGATACTGATATTCTGCGTCCAGCATCGCGGCCTCAGCCGCAAAGAGACTGTGTGCGCGCTGACTTTTCCCCGTCATGACTGCGCGCCGGAGCTGACAGCAGCGGTACGCCGCCAGATCGCGGCCGGAGAGCTCGGACTCGGAAATGTCCAGCGTCTCCAGCTCGGCGTTGTCGTAATGCTCGGCCATGACAGACACGAACATGGTGCGCACCTTGTCGTGTCCGGTCCGGATCCGGAAGGCGTTTTTTGACATCTGCACCAGATTCTCGCTCCAGCCGTTTGACTGGAATTCCTGTTTTAAGTCCTGTTCTGACTTTTTGCAGGCCGCGGTGTTCAGCAGGTGATATCCCACGGCGGTCAGCAGGGCAAAGAGCGCCGCCATAGCGAGCCAGATGCCGATGCACCGGAGAAATTCGTTCAGGCCTCCGGTTTCGGACTGCCGGCAGGAGATCATAACACCGATCATCAGCATGGAGAGGCTGAGAATCAGGATTACCCGGCGCAGCAGAGGCGGCAGGGCTTTCCGGCTGCTTAGCAGATTGCTCATGGGCGCGCTCCTTCCAATACAGTTTCAGGCGGATGTAAAAATCCGCCCAAAACCGTAATCTGAGAAATTATTTTTCCGCGATTGCCGCGACGCCCGGCAGAACCTTGCCCTCAAGGTATTCGAGGGACGCGCCGCCGCCGGTGGAGATGTGGCTCATCTTATCCGCGAAGCCGAGCTGGATTGCAGCCGTTGCGGAGTCGCCGCCGCCGATGATCGTGGTGGCATCTGCCGCAGCAAGTGCCTCGCAGACTGCGACGGTACCCTTCTTGAGCGTCGGGTTCTCAAAGACGCCCATCGGGCCGTTCCAGACGACGGTCTTTGCGGTCTTTGCAGCCTCTGCGAAGATTTCCGCAGTCTTCGGGCCGATGTCCAGGCCCATCATATCTGCCGGAATCTTGTCGGAATCGACATAGGAGACCTCAACCGGTGCGTCGATCGGGTCCGGGAAGGAAGCTGCGATTGCGGTATCGACCGGCAGCAGGATCTTCTTGCCGAGGGACTCCGCCTTCTTCAGCATCTCTGCGCAGTAGCCGAGCTTCTCCTCATCGACCAGCGACTTGCCGATCTCGCCGCCCTGTGCCTTGATAAAGGTATAGGCCATGCCGCCGCCGATAATCAGCGTGTCGCACTTTTCGAGCAGGTTGGAGATGACATTGAGCTTATCCGCGACCTTCGCACCGCCGAGGATTGCCACGAACGGACGGACCGGATCCTCGACCGCATTGCCGAGATACTGGATTTCCTTCTGCATCAGGTAGCCGACCGCCGTCTCCTTGACGAAGCGTGCGACGCCGACGGTCGAAGCGTGAGCACGGTGAGAGGAGCCGAAGGCGTCCATCACGAAGACCTGACCGTCCACGAGGTCGGCAAGCTCCTTCGAGAATGCGTCATACTTGTCCTCCTTGGTCTCCTCGGAGCCGCGGAAGCGGGTGTTCTCCAGCAGAACGATCTCGCCCTCGCCCATCTTGGCGACGGCAGCCTTGGCGTTTTCGCCGACGACGGTGTCATCTGCCGCGAAGACGACCTTGGTCTCCGGCAGCAGCTCTGCGAGACGCTTTGCGACCGGTGCGAGGGAGAACTTTGCCTCCGGACCGTTCTTCGGCTTGCCCAGGTGCGAGCAGAGCACGAGCTTGCCGCCGTCTGCGAGCAGCTTCTTGATGGTCGGAAGCGCCGCAGTGATGCGGTTGTCGTTGGTGATTTCGCCGTCCTTGAGCGGCACATTGAAGTCGCAGCGGACAAGGATCTTCTTGCCCTTTGCCTGCAGATCGTCTACAGAGACCTTATTCAGTCCAGCCATGTGAAATACATCCTTTCATCAGTGAGTTTTGGATAGACTTGTGAAGATTTTCACAACCCCTTCTATTTTACACTATTTTACGGATTTTGGCAAGTGCTTTTCGCATTCTGGTGCGAAAAAATTTTTTGGGGGCAGCGCACGAAAGGAGAACAGCTGGGCGTCCGGAAAGCGGAATCAGGAGTCAGCAGTGAGGCGCTGTTCCGAAAACTGAGAAGCAGCGAAAAAACAGCAGCTTTCGTTTGGGCTGCCGGAGAACATCAGGTCATCGGCTGCGGATGACTTCCCGCGGGGCGGGGAGATGTCCGGAGGACAGAGGAGGCAGGCGGTACCGCTGCCGCCCCCCGCTTGACATTCCCGCCGCAATCCGCTATAATGAAGGAGAACAAACACAGAAAAAAGGGGGCGTCACATATGGACGAATATGACCGCAGAATTTCCGAGCTCGAAGACCGCGTCGAGGAGCTGGAAAAACTGGCCGGCGCACTGACGGTGCGCCTGAAACGGGCAGAGAGTGCGCTTCAGGCTCTGACCGAGCAGTCCGATGCCGTATCGCACGAAGCGGCAGGGCTTTCGGAACAGGTGACTGCCCTCAGCCGCCGGATGTCGGCTGCGGAATCGTCTGTCTCCGATCTCTCGGAGGATCTGGACGACACGATCGAGGATTTCAATGTCTTCTCCGAGGAAATGCGCCGCCGCTGGCGCAAGGTGCTGGCAAGGCAGGAGCAGTTGCGCTGGGACAGTGCCGCCGCACACCGCCGCGAGGGCTATTCCGCCGAGGATGCGGACGAAGCCGATCCCCTGCCCGAAGGCGAATGGGAATAACCGAAACCCCGCGGACAGAACAACTGTTTGCGGGGCTTCTTGCGCAATGGGTAAATATTGCGAACCAATTGGACGGCTACGGTCATATTTTTTACAGGCGAAGTGGATTTATGTGCAAATCCACCAAAACAGAGCGGAATAATTCTACATCCGATGCATCCTTTTTTTCTTGAAAATCGCCGTATTCTATGGTATAATGAGTAAGATAGCAGTAATTTGGATATTTGACCGATGACACACACCTTTTTTCAGGAGGCACGGAGATGGGCTTCAAAATCAAAAACGGCGTTCTGCTGAAATATGAGAGCTCCGTCGCGCTGGCGCGTCTGGGCATCCGCAAGGCAGACGAGACAATCAGTGTGCCCAGAACAGTCACCGACATCGCGGACGAGGCGTTTTCCATGTCGGATGTCTGCGGCATACAGCTTCCCATAACTGTGAAAACGATCGGCGAGCGTGCCTTTGCGCTCTGCGCCGAGCTGGAATCCGTCCGGTTTGCGGAGGGGCTCGGCGAAATCGGCGCAAATGCCTTTGACGGCTGCCATGTGCTCAAGGCTGCCGATCTTCCGGAATCCTGTACGACCGTCGGCGCGTGGGCGTTCTGCAATTGCAGCGCGCTCCGCAGAGTGCATCTTCCGGAGAAGCTCGGCGTCGTCGAGCGCGGCACCTTCTCCGGCTGCTCGCGCCTTGAAGAAATCGAGATCCCGGCCGGCGTGGAGCATATCGACAACCGGGCGTTCTACGCCTGCACCTCGCTGTATACTGTCAAGCTGCATCCCGGTCTGCGGACGATCGGACGCGAGGCCTTTGCGTGCTGCAATTCGATGACGACGATTTCCATTCCGGAGACGGTCACCGAGATCGCAGAGGACGCCTTTGCAAACTGCACCGACTTAAAGAGCATCATCATCCCGCCCTCCGTGACCAAGCTGCACCCCTATGCGTTCGGCACGGAAAATTCTCTCAAGATCATCACCACCGTCACGGGCAGTGTGGCGTATCAGTTTGCGCAGGAGCACGGCATCATGTGCTACACTGAGCGCGAGGCGAGCCTGCTCCGCGGCAGCAATCCGGCCTTCTTCATTGAATTCGGCATCCTCCGCAAGTATACGCAGGAGTACAATGTCCGCGACCTCATGGTGCCGGAGGGCGTCATCCGCATCGGCAACCACGCTTTTGAGCAGAACAAGCAGCTTATTTCAGTCGTGATTCCGGAGGGCGTCGTCGAGATCGGTTCCTACGCCTTCAACGGCTGCCAGAGCCTGCAGCGGATCTATCTGCCCAGCACGCTCAAGCGCATCGGGCGGTTTGCCTTCCGCGACTGCTCCCTGATTGATGTCATCCTGCCGCAGGGCATTGAATTTGTCGATAAAAACGCCTTCCAGGGCTGCTCCTCGATGCGCCGGTTCTTCATGCCGGATACGCTGGTGCACCTGGAGAGCGAGGCGCTCCGCGACTGCCTCTCGCTGTCCGAGCTGCGGTTCTCCGCGAAGCTCGAGGCGATCAGCGACAGCGTGTGCAGCGGCTGCTCGTCCATCCGGCAGATCATCATTCCGGAGGGGCCGAAGTATATCCAGCAGAATGCCTTCCGCGGCTGCTCCAGCCTGACGGAGGCGTTTATCCCGGACAGCGTGCTCGATATTTCCGGCAATGCCTTTGCCGACACGCCGCTGTTCCGCATGACGGCCGGCCACTATATCGTCGGCAGATTCCTGATCCGGGCGGACGGCTACAGCCCGATTCCCGTCGGTGTCCACCGCATCGGCCCGCGTGCCTTTGAACGCGGCGGACTGCGCGCCGCCGTGATTCCGGAGGGCGTCATCAGCATCGGCGACAACGCCTTTGCAAACTGCGGCGTGCTGACCGATGTCGTCATTCCGAAGACCGTCACCGAGATCGGCATTGACGCCTTTGCCTATACGCCGTGGATGTCCCGCCGCACGGAGCCGTACACGATTGCCGGCGCCAATATCCTCATGCACGCGAATCTGCAGCAGGCAGAGGTCAATGTACCGGTCGGTGTGCGCGTCATCGGACCGGGCGCCTTTGCACAGCTCCCGATTCAGGTCATCCGGCTGCCGGAGAGCGTCACGCGCATCCAGCACGGCGCCTTCTCGTATTGCGACCGGCTCGAAACCATCGAGCTGCCGACGACACTCCGCCGCATCGACGGCTATATCTTCCACGGCTGCACTTCGCTGAAGAAGGTCGTGTTCCGCGAGGGCCCGACCAAGGTCGGCCACGCCATGTTCTCAAGTTGCACGGCGCTGCGCACGGTCAAGCTGCCGCAGACCGTCACCGAAATTGACAATGAGGCGTTTTATCACGCAGGCATCGAAAAGCTGGTTGTTCCGGACGGCGTGACGCGCATCGGACAGTCGGCCTTCAGTCACTGCGACCGCCTGACGGATATTGCCATTCCGGCATCCGTCCGTGAAATCAGCGAAAATGCGTTTGTGGACTGCCCGAAATTCCGACTGCACGCCGAGGAGGGCAGCTATGCCGCCCGCTATGCCAAGGAGCATCACTCGCTGATGACCTATGTCCCGCTGAATCTGGACGCATTCGTCGAGCCGGAGGAGCAGGAGACCGAGGTTCAGCAGGAGGCACCGCCTGTCCCGCAGCGCAGAAGCGTGCAGCAGCCGACCTCCGATCCGGATTTCCTCTTCCGGAAGGATCCGCTCCCGCAGCCGGCAGAGCCGCCTGTGCCGCGGCCGGAGGACATGATCTTCCTGTCGTCGGAGGCGGAGAAGCAGCCTGAAAATCCGCCGGAACAGGTGAAACAGCCTGCCGCAGCAAAGCCGGCAGCGAAGCCCGCTGCGGAGAAGCCGGTCAGACAGAAGGCCGCGGCAAAGCCTGCCGCAGAGCCGGAGCCGGCTCGCTCCAAAGCCGAACCGGGCAAGCCGTCTGCGGCGGCAAAGAAGAAGTCCGCATCTGCGCGGGAGCCGGAGGAAGAACCCGTTGCTGTCCGCAAGACAGTTTCCTTCGATGAGGAGGAAGAGCTGAACTATGCCGAGCGCGTCAAGCGTGAGCTGGCCGAGGCACGGAAGAAGTCTGTGCCGGTAGATCCGAAGGCGAAGCTGCCCGCGATTCCGGATGAGCCGGAGGCGGAAAAGCCCGCGAAACGGAAAAAGAAGAAGGAACTGGATTCGGAGGAAGCCGAGCGCCGTCTGCGCGAGCGGGAGACACCGGAGGAGACAAAGGCCAGACGCCGTGTCAGTCTGCTGGACGATCTGCCTGACCTGCCGGAGGACCGGGAGCGCAAGCTGCGGGCCTCTGAGACGCCGGAGCAGACGAGAGCCCGTCACCGGGCGAGCCTGCTGAGCGATCTGCCGGAGCTGCCGCCGGAGGAGGGCAGCACGGTACAGCCGGCGGCGCAGTCCGCGCCCGCGACAAGACCGGCGGAGCAGCCG
>JAILIG010000171.1 GCA_024695445.1 Oscillospiraceae bacterium | reverse complement strand
GCCGATCATTGCGGGTTTCAGCGTTCTGCTGACTGCGGGCATGAGCTATGCTGCATACCGCTGCTGGCAGGCCATGCGGAATCCGTTTGAGGAGGAGCTGTGACCGTTTCGCGGCAAGAAACAAATTCGGAACACAAGGCGAGCGTGGTGAAGGCGTAACGCGGCCGCGGGTACGGAGCCGGCTTTGTACGGCGGGGTACCTTCGGCGATTTCGTGGGTGCAATTCCCACCGCCCGCATTTTCATACCGGTATCTGTACAGACAAGAAAGGAGCAACCAATATGTCACTGCCAATCGTCGCCGTGGTCGGGCGGCCGAATGTCGGCAAATCGACCCTTTTCAATAAGCTCGTCGGAAAGCGGCTGTCGATCGTGGAGGACACGCCCGGCGTGACGCGTGACCGCATCTACGCGAAGGCGGAGTGGTGCGGACGGCAGTTCATGGTCGTCGATACGGGCGGCATCGAGCCGCAGACGGACGATCATCTGCTCGAACAGATGCGGCGGCAGGCAGAGCTCGCAATCGAGCACGCCGATGTCATCGTGCTCGTGACGGATGTCCGTGCCGGCGTGACCGCAAATGACATTGATGTTGCGAATATGCTGCAAAAGTCCGGCAAGCCGATCATTCTGTGCGTCAACAAATGCGACGCCATCGGGGAGCCGCCGATGGAATACTACGAGTTTTTCAACCTGGGACTCGGCGAGCCCTATGCGGTGTCCTCGCTGCACGGCTCCGGCACGGGTGATCTGCTTGATGCGGTCTGCGCGGCATTCCCCGCAGAGGCGGAGACGGAGGAGGAGAGCGACCGCATTGCAGTCGCCGTCATCGGCAAGCCGAATGTCGGCAAGTCCTCCCTGATTAACTATATCGCCGGCGAGGAGCGCTCCATTGTCATGGACGAGGCCGGCACAACCCGTGACGCGATCGACCTGCCCGTGGACCGCGAGGACGGTAAGTATCTGTTCATCGACACGGCGGGCATCCGCAGGAAGTCCAAGGTCACCGAGAACATTGAGCATTACAGCGTGCTGCGTGCCTTTATGGCGGTAGACCGCGCCGATGTCTGCATCATCGTGATCGACGCCGTGACCGGCTTTACCGAGCAGGATTCCAAGGTCGCGGGCTATGCGCACCAGCAGGGAAAGGCGTCGATCGTCGTCGTCAACAAGTGGGACCTGATCGAAAAAGACGGCAAAACGATGCAGGAATTTCAGAAGAAGCTCGAAAACGATTTCAGCTTCATGAGCTATGTGCCGTTCCTGTTCATCAGCGCCAAGACCGGTCAGCGCGTGCAGAAGCTGTTCCCGATGATTCACGCGGCGGCGGAGAACAACGCGCTGCGCATCACGACGGGCAGACTGAACGATGTCCTCGCCTACGCGACCGCACGCGTGCAGCCGCCGACCGACAAGGGCAGACGCCTCAAGATCTACTACATGACACAGGCGGGCATCAAGCCGCCGACCTTTGTCTTTTTCGTCAACCGCGCCGATCTGTTCCACTTCTCCTACCAGCGGTATCTGGAAAACCAGCTCCGCGAGAACTTCGGTCTTGAAGGAACACCGGTGAAATTCATTGTCCGTGAGCGCGGAAACGATTCCGGCAGCCGCGGATAAAAGCAGAGCGCTGCGGGCAGGGCTTTGCTCCGGCTTTTGCCGGAGAGCGTCTCTTTGGCATCCCGTTACGGGAAACAAAACACGAAGGGTGCAGGATATATGCAGGGTACTTTGGCAGGCTATCTGGTCAGCATTCTGATTGCGGCCGCAATCGGCTGGCTGCTGGGCGGATTCAACGGCGGCATCGTCTCGGTGCGGCTCTTAAAACACAAGGATATCCGGGAATTCGGCAGCGGAAACGCCGGACTGACGAATGTGCTGCGGTGCTTCGGCAAGGGCTGCGGCATCGTGACGCTCATCATCGACCTCGGCAAGGGCGCGCTGGCAATGGCGCTTTCCGAGCTGATCTGCAAACGGCTGAACTGGGCGCCGCTCGCGGAGGGCAACGGCGCCGGACGCGATTTCCGCTGGCTCTGCTATGTCGCTGCGGCGTTTGTCGTTCTCGGCCATGTGTTCCCGGTCTGGCACGGCTTCCGCGGCGGAAAGGGCGTTCTGGTCGGCGTCAGTGTGTTTCTGGTCATCAATCCGCTGACCTTCCTGATCCTCATGAGCATTTTCGGGCTGATTTTGTGGCGGTCGAAATATGTATCGCTGGCATCCTGCATCGCAACGGCCTGCGTCATTCCGGTGACGGTGCTTCTGGAGCATTTTATGCGCGGCGTCTGCTGGCGCAGTACGGCGCTGTATACGCTGCTGATCGCGGTCGCTGCCTTTCTGATTATCTGGAGCCACCGCGAAAATCTCCGGCGCCTGGCGGCCGGCACCGAGCGGAAAATCGGCGAACACCGCAAGACTTAAAAAGCAGAAAACCGGTTCCTTCCCTTATGCGGAAGGAACCGGTTTTGATTTGTCCGGAGGATTGCAGCGCCGGTGCGGAGCCGGCCTGCCGTCCGGTCAGTAATTTCATTCAGGCGAGACTGCATACAGGATACAGAGAACGCCCGCCGTCTGTTCGGGCAGACGGCGGGCGCCTGTCCGGCTTCAGACCGGGCAGGAACAGGAGGTATTGTTCAGGCAGTGCTCATTTTTTCCAGCTTCAGTCCCTTTTTCGCAGTGAACGCTCTGGCTTCGTCCAGCGGCAGCGGCCTTCCGAAGAAATTGCCCTGTGCCCGCTCACAGTTGATCTGTTTCAGAAGTGCGAGATGCGCTGCATTCTCCACGCCTTCGCAGAGCGTCGAAATGCCCATGCCGCACGCACCCTTGATGATGTATTTCATCAGCGCAGCCGTTTTGTCGTTGTAGTCATAGCTGTGCAGGAAAACCTGATCCAGCTTCAGCACATCAAAGTCATATTCCGCAATGGTGTTCAGAGAGGAATATCCGCTTCCGAAGTCATCCAGCCAGATATGGAATCCCAGATTCCGCATCCGTTCGCATTCGCTCTTGATGTAGCCGACATTGTCGTTGATGGCGCTCTCCGTGATTTCCAGATCTACCATATGCTTCGGGATGTCATATTGCAGGCACATTTGCTGCACATAGCCGAAGATATCGCAGAGGTCAAAGTCCAGTCTTGAGATGTTGACCGAAACCGGCACGATCGGTTCCCCCGCATCGACGATGCGCCTGTGATCTATGCAGACCTGCCGGATGACATACTGGTCGATCAGATGAATCAGGTGGAACTGCTCCAGCGTCTTGATGAAATCGCCCGGCGCGAGCTTGCCGAGCTGCGGATCAATCCACCGTACCAGCGCCTCAAAGCCGCAGATCTCGCCGGTTTTCACGCGGATGACCGGCTGATAGTACACATGGATGTAGCCGCGCTCGATTGCTTCCTCGATGTGGTCCACCACATACTGCTGCTTTTTCAGGTCCTCGCGCAGCATATCATCGTAGATGCAGTAATTGACATCGTGCCGCCGCTTGATGCTGTTGCACGCAAGGCGCGCATGATCGCAGGCCAGGCCGACTTCGGCCCACTTTCCGTCCTGGAAATAGATGCCCGCTTTGATGCGGACTTTCTTGCTGACATCGTCCGTGAAGAGCATCTTCCGATAGACATTCTCGACCTTTTCGATGATTTCCTCCCTGGAGCCGGCTGCGCAGACGAAAAACCGGTCATCGGAAAAGCGGGCGGCCGTCGCACCGGGAAAACACGTCCGGATTGCACGGGCGAAATCGCAGAGCAGCTCGTCGCCGAGCTTAAAGCCGTGGCGCTCATTATACAGCTTGAAATTCGGGATATCAAAATACACAAAGGCCAGCTCCTGCCGCCAGGATTCCGGCTGTGCCAGCTTCATCTGGATCTGATAATAGAAGAAGGACATATTGAACAGACCGGTCAGCTCGTCCGTTTCCTGATTCCGGGACAGCACCGCCGCCTCGGCAAAGGAATTGCGGCTGGTGTTCAGATATTCATTCTGATCGACATCCACAATGAAGACATAAAACACGCTTTTGCCGCTGTCCCGGTGCAGAAGATGTCCGAAATCCTCAATGTAGCGGATTTTTCCCTGCTTTGTGACGATCCGGTAGCGGACATAGTCATGCCGCTTTTCGCCGAACAGTGTCTGTGCCTGAATCTGGTTCTGGATCTTGTGCAGATCGTCCGGATGCACCATGCCGGGGAAAGTGCCGCGGGTGTATTCCATAAACTCCGCGAATGTCTCACACCCGTACAGCCTGATGACATTCAGGTCGGCAAACAGGATGGTTTCCGGCTCCTGTGCTTCGTACACGAACATCCCGCCGGGCAGATTTTCCGGAATAAAGCCGTATTCATTCATCGGCAGTGGCGAATGCTCCATCTTCCTGCTCCTTTCCGGTCTTTTGGGCACTGACTTCCTCGGAGACAACGCTCCGCTGTTTCTATTATAACATATAATATAGAATTTTTCAATAACTTTTTATACTTTTTATCATATAATCCGTTGACACTGCATAAGTGCGCTGCCGTTCCGGAATCTGAAAACGGGATCCGGCAGCGCCTGCTACGCCTCCTGCGGGAACAGTGCCGCATAAATCACGGCGGCCAGCGGTACGCCGAGCAGCAGTCCTGCCGCGCCGAGCAGTCCGCCGCAGACGACAATCGCACACAGCACCCATGCGGGCGGCAGACCGATGGAGCTGCCGACCACCCGCGGGTAAATCAGATTGCTTTCGACCTGCTGCAGGATGACAATGAACAGCAGAAACCACAGCACCCGCGACGGCTGAATCAGAAGCAGCAGCAGGGCGCAGGGGACGGTCCCGATCAGCGGGCCGAGATACGGCACGATGTTCGTGATGCCGATGATGACTCCGATGAAAACCGGATACGGGAAATGCAGCAGGGACATTCCCGCCCAGCAGAGCAGGCCGAGAATCAGCGCCTCCTTGATCTGTGAATTGAGAAACCGCGCAAAGGTGTCACAGGTCTGCCTTGCGCGGTCTGCGCTCTTTTCGAGCTGCTCCGGCGGGAGCAGCAGTCTGCCGATGCGCGTGAGCTGCCGCTTCAGGCGCGGCTTGTCCGCGAGCAGATAGAGCGCCAGCACCGCTCCGATGCCGAGGTCGAGCAGAGCGCGCAGCAGTCCGGCCGTGCCGTCATAGGTCCGGCGCAGCAGTGCGGGGAGCCGGTGCTGTGCCGCCGCGAGCAGCTCCGAAATGCGCTCCTCCGGCAGCCACGAAAGCCACCGGCTGTGCGGGAGCTGCTTTGTCCAGCCGATCAGCCCGGGCACGCTGTCTAAACGGCTGCCGAGCTCCTGTGCGCAGGCCGTGAGCTGCGGAATCAGCACACAGAGCACACTGACCAGAATCAGCACGGGCGGCAGAACGGCACCGGTGACGGCCGCTGCACGGATTTTCGGCGTATCGCCGCGGCGCCCGTGCCGGACCGCAAATCCGGAAAAATCTGTCCGCAGCCGCTCATAGGACGGGTTGAGCATCGAGGCGAACAGGATTCCGAACAGCATCGGGCGGAGCGCCAGAAAGAGCCTGCGCAGCGCCGCGAAAAAGCCCTCATACCGCAGGATGACAAAGGCGATGAGCAGCAGCACTGTGCCGCTCGCCGTCAGGATGCGGAAGAGCGGCTCCTGCAAAAGATGTCTGTGCGGGGGTTCCGGCATCCGGCGTGCCTCCTTTTTCCGTAGGTTCCGCTCAGATTCCGAGCGGCATCTGATTGACCAGCGACGCCAGACTGTCCCAGGCGGCGCGGTCCAGCGTTCCGGTCTGCGGCAGCCCCGCGATGCTCTGCATCCTGCGGACGGCCGCTTCCGTTTCTGCGTCGTAGACGCCTGACAGCGGGATGTCCGGCAGATTTGCATAGCGCCTGCTGACGAGATTCAGCAGCACCTGCACCAGATGTACCAGTGCGCCGCGGTCGCCCTCCTGCATGACAAAGCCCGGCATCGGAAACAGCACCAGCGGAGCCGGCAGATCCTTGAAGCGGCGGTATGTGCGGACGATCATGTCCCAGGTTTTTTCGTCGATTTCGCCGGTCACGGGCAGCCCGTAAGCCTGCTGAAAGGCGCGGACGGCGAGGGCGGCCTCGTCGGTGAAGTCCCGTCCCGGCAGGACGATCGGAATGCGGCTGTCCCGCAGCGCGATTTCATAGAGATAGCCGAGAATCTCCTCGATGTGGTCGCCGCGCTGTTCGTCGGTGTAGAGCATGGCAGGTTCCCCTTTCTCTCATTTGATGGTATAGCCCGGTGCCTGATACGGCCGCTTGCCCGCTCCGCACCGGATTTCGGAATAGACGCCGGCGATGGCATCCCATGTGACCGCGCCGACGACGCCGTTTGCGGTCAGACCGTACTCGCGCTGGAACGCCTGCACCGAGGCGCGTGTCAGAGGCCCGAAGTAGCCGGTGTCGGAGACCGCCTGCACGGCGGGATCCACCCGCGAGATCGCTGTGAGATACTGCTGGAGCGTCCGGACATTTTCGCCGGTCACGCCGGTGCGCAGCACCTCGTTCGGATAGAGCCGCACGCATTCCGTATCGGGCTCAGACGCCAGAATGCCAGCATAGGCGGCGTACAGGTCGTTCCATGTCCGCCGGTCTGCAACACCGGTGACCGGCAGCCCGTAGAGCCGCTGGAATGCGCGCAGCGCTTCCTCGGTTGCCGCGTCGAATTCCCCGCTGATCTCAATGCGCGGCACCCGCTCATAGTATGCACTGACAACCGCCAGATAATACTGAAAGGCGCGGACGGCTTCGCCGTAGTCGCCCTGCCGCAGCTCGGACGGGTAATCCCGCTGAATCTCCTCGAAGCGCAGTCCCTCGGAGTTCAGCTCGGCCAGACGCTTGACGCTCGTGTAGATGTACGACAGCCGGTACCATGTCGCTTCGTTGACGGTTCCGGTCTGCGGCAGGTCAAAAACACGCTGAAACACGCGCACGGCTTCCGCGGTATTGGCATCAAATATGCCGTCCGTATCGGCAATTTTCGGGATTGCGGGGAAGCTGCGCGAGATGCGGTTCAGTTGAATCTGGACGGTCTGCACATCACTGCCGACCGCACCGGGCGCCAGAACGGTCTCCGGCCAGCTCGGCGTGGCGGCACGGATCTCCGCGGCGCGCACGATGTCGATGTCGCTGCCGTAGTAATGCTGCAAAATTTCATAGGGCGTGCGTCCCTGCTGGGCGAGTGCGACCGTTCCCCACTGCGAAAGCCCGCCGCAGTTTACGGCGCGGCCGTCGCAGAATGCCGTAAACATCGGCTCTGCAAAGCCCTGCCGCCGGACATAGAAGGGGAACAGCTCCTCCGCCAGCCACGCGATGTTCTGAAAGACCTCTCTGCCGTAGACGAATGCCTGATCGAACTGCGTGACCGAGGTGATGTCAAAGGGGTAGCCGCGGGAGCGGTACCACTCGGTATAGATCCGGTTCAGCGCAAAGGTGCTGATCGCGTAGAGATTGGCGCGGAGCGCGTTCTCCGGCCATGTCGGGTAGATTTCGCTCGATGCGACATTTTTGAGATAGGCGATGTAAGGGACGGTCACATTCGGGGCATCGGCATCCGGCGCGCCGAGATGTACGGTGATCGTCTCCGGGATAAACGGCTCTCCGCTGAGCATTCTGCGGCTCCTTTCCCTGCCCGCGGCTCAGATGCCGGGCAAATTGTTGTAATGCGTTCTGCTGCCGGTGTAGGGATCGTCGTGTCCGGCGGGCAGCGGAATCAGGTCAAAGCTCTGCACGGAGACCACGCCCTCAAAGACCGGCACATCCTTGCTGTGCTCGCGGTAAAAGCCCTCTGCACTGACGGAAATGTCGTAGACATAATACGCCGGATACTGCTGGTCGGCGGTGGAGGGAGGTGCCGGCACGCTTACCTCCGGCACATCGCCGCATTCGTTTGTAGTCTGGACGGAAATCAGGATCTGCTCGCCGTTTTGCTCCTGCGTGATGACGACGGCCGCACCGGGAACGGGCTCTGCGCCGCGTGCCGTCCGGACATGGACGAGGATGCCGCCGCTTGCATCCGGCTTGACGGCGCCTGCATCGTCTGTCCCGCTGCCGTCCGGTTCCTGCGGCGGGTTTTCCGGCAGATAGGCGATGTCCTCCGGCGGCGCGTTCTCCGGCGTTGTACTTTCCTGCGGCGATTCCGTTTCTGCCGGCTGCTCCTGCCTGTCAGAAAGAGCCGGCAGCGCCGCGAACGGCGGAGGCGGTGTCAGGGGCGGACGCTGCGGCATCATCGGCGGGCGGACCGGCGGATGATGCGGTACATGGGGATTGCGCGGCGGAGACGGCGGCAGAGGCGGCTTGGGCGGTACGGGGGGCGCGGGCTGCTGCGGCGCCGGCGGCGGGTTGAACTGGCGTGCGGCATAGAGGCGGAACATTTCCTCGCGGTAACGGCGGGCCGCTTCCTCAAATTCCTGTCGGTTCATGGAAAATCCTCCTTTGTCAGTCGGGATACGCTCTATTCTATGCACCGCAAAGCGAAAACTTGACAGAAGCGCCGCCGCATGATATAATATGGATGCTCCGGCGGTGCCGCATCAGGACGGCGCGGAGTGACCGTATGACCGGCGGCAGGAACTCCTGTGCGCCGCAGAAAGGATTGCTGCTTCCGTATGGAATGGGAATTTACCCTGCTGGACTGGATACAGAGTCATCTGCGCGGAGATCTTCTGGACTGGATGATGCCGGCCGTTACCTTTCTCGGAAACGGCGGCTGGTTCTGGATTCTCCTGACGCTGCTCGGCTTTATTCCGCAGCGGACAAGAAAATACGCTCATGTTGCTGCATTTGCGCTGATTCTGCATCTGGTGCTGTGCAATTTTGTTTTAAAGCCGCTGATTGCGCGGCTGAGACCGTTTCAGATTCAGGAGATCAGCCTGCTGATCAATGCGCCGTCTGATTTTTCGTTTCCGTCCGGGCACACGCAGGCGGCCTTTTCCGTTGCGACGGCGATTTGTATGTGGCGGCGCAGGTACGGGATACCGGCGCTGATTCTGGCGACGGTGATTGCGTTTTCGCGGATGTACTTATATGTGCATTATCCGACGGATATATTTGCGGGGATATTCTTCGGTGTATCGTTTGCGTTTGTGGGGCTGGCGATTGCGAACAAGCTGTTTCGTGACAAGCCGTGGGACGGCTGCGGCGGGGAGCCCCCGCAGCCGTGAGCTGATGCCTGCCGGCTGAAGTGTGAAAAAGCAAGATGCCCCGCCGCATTCCGCAGCAGGGCACCTCAAAAAAGGATGTTTTGTTGTTATTTTGAAGCATTCGCCAGAAGTTCTTCTGCGCTCTTATACAGTTCTTCAGCCAAATACTCCTCGAATGTGAATTCATAGCCGGCGTTCTTCAGTCCGGCATAGGTCATAACAATCGTTGCATCCATCGCAGTCGCCGAAACCCATTTCTCATCGTCCTCAAACCATATAGATTCTCCGTCCACATCGGCGAGCTTGAGCTGATCTTCTGTCAGCACATCCGGCCAACCGGCTAAATTAAAGGTGAAATTAGACAAAATGATACAAGCATCATATGCCGTCACTTCGCCGTCCATGTCCACATCGCCGAGCGAATACAGGGACAGGTCTTCGCCGAGTGCATACTCCGGCGCATAGCCTTTCCGGGACACTTCCTCCCATGTGGGAACATAATCCAGATTAATTGCAAACGCCGAAGCCGAAACCGAGCACACGGCCAGCACCGCCGCGGAAACCGCTGCAAGCAGCTTTTTCATAAAGATTACCTCCTTATCTTATCACACACACATTTCCTTCGCAGTACCCCGAACGCACTGCTCCTTCTCTTAAAGTATAGCACACGGAACGGCGCCTGTTAATTGACAAGTTTGCAAAAAAAACAATATTTGTGCGCTCCCACGAAAACGGAACCGTTTTTTCGCCTGTCTCCGCAGAATTTTCCGGAACCGCAATTCTGTCACAGGGAATGCCGTGTTCCCGTATCGTGATTCTGCACAGAAAATCTGCCCCGACCGTCTGAAAATATCGGGTTGCAATCTCGCCGAAAACATGGTATAATAAACCGTAAGCCAACGCCGCCGGAGCGATTCCGTGCGGCTTTCCGTATTTCCCAAAGGAGGCATGGCTCATGGCCAATCAGCTCT
>JAILIG010000163.1 GCA_024695445.1 Oscillospiraceae bacterium | reverse complement strand
GAGGTGCCGCAGTATATGCACCTGCCCGCCGCGCTCAACAGTCACCGCACACAGTTTGAGGAAGAAACCGTACCGGTGCGGCGTCCGCAGTATTCCGCGGCAGGCGACGACGAGCTGATGGCGATTTATGAGCGAACCTACGGCAAAATCGGCGGGGATTCCCGCAAGGCGATGCGCCGTGACCCGAAAACCGAGCTGGACCCGTCGGAACAGGTCGCCGTACCGATGCCGAAGGGAAAGGAATATCTGCTCGTGGACGGCTACAACATCATCTTTGCGTGGGAATCGCTCAAAGCTCTCGCAAAGGACAGTCTGGAATCCGCCCGCAGCCGGCTCATTCACCTGCTGTCAAATTATCAGGGATACCGCAAATGCGAGGTTATCCTCGTGTTTGACGCCTATAAAATCAAAGGACACGCGACGGAAATCATCCAGGAGGGCAATATCAGCGTCGTCTACACAAGGGAAGCCGAAACGGCCGACTCCTACATCGAACGCGTGACACATCAGCTCGCAAAGGATCACCGCGTCCGCGTGGCGACCTCGGACGGCCTCGAACAGATCATCATTCTGGAGGGCGGCGCCATCCGCATCTCCGCAAGGGAATTTGAAGCCGAAATGCGGCAGACCGAGGCGGAAATCCGCGCACTGATCGGAGGAAACGGATAATGGAGGAACGAAAGCCCAAACGCGTCTATTACCACACGCCGCACACCGGCTGTCTGACCTATTTTGAGATCCGCGGGGAATTCGATCCCGACCGCACGACTGAAATGCTCCGGCTCGCGCCCGAACGCATCCGGCGCATCGGGGACAGACGCCCCGGCGGAAAGGTGCAGGAAACGGCACTCTGGCGTTACGGCTCCTGCATCGAGTATGAGCAGGATGCCGCCAAGCAGATGCAGATGACCATTGCGGCGCTCGTGCCGAAGGCTGATCTGCTGCGGAAAATCCGGCTGACAAACCGTGTGACCATGACGCTCAAGGTCGTCCCGATGGTGCGCTTTGACGAGCCGCCGCCGAGCCTTGCACCGTCTATGCAGGTCATGCGCTTCTGCCTCGAAACCGGAACCGAGCTGAAAATCGACCTGTATGTCAGCTGCCCGGACGATTTCACCGAAACCAAAAACCGATAATTCTGCCGGCACCGCCGGAGAAATCATCACAAGGAGGACTGAACTATGGTATCCTATCAGGGAAATGCCGACTTCATCGCAATGTGCTTTGCCATGAAAAACCGCTCGCTCGCATCGAAAATCATCAACCGGCTCCAGAACGAGCAGCTCCGCGTCTGGGTTGCGGACAAGGGCTTCAGCGTGCAGCGCAAGGAGGACCTCGAACGCCTCGCAGTCTGCCGCACCGCGCTGATTCTCGTCTCCAGGCAGTGGCTCGCGGACGAGCTCTGCACCGGACAGCTCAAGGCTGCCGCCGCGCTCGAACGGCAGGTCGTGCTGCTCTTCCTCGATGAGTCCGAGCTGACCGGGAACGAAGCCGTTCAGGCCATGCTGCCCCGCTCGGCACGCCTGCTCACATACAGCCCCGATTCGGATGAATGGTTCAAGGAGCTGCTCTCGCTCGAATGTATCACCGACTGCAAGCGCAAAGCGGGCGAGGAGCCCCAGACCAAAAAGGTCAGCCTGTGGAGCTTCTTCCGCCGCTGACGGTTGACAAAACCTGCTTTTTTTGGTATCATTAGTACAGCAGAATCACCCAGAATCCAGAATGAAAAGAGGAAATTCCCCATGTCTCAGAATTACCAGCCCTATCAGGCATCCATGCTCGCGCTCGGTCAGGCGCCGTCTGTCATCCGCGAGACCTTTGAATACGGCAACCGCCGCGCCGCCGAAATCGGCAGAGAAAATGTCTTCGATTTCAGTCTCGGCAATCCGAGCGTTCCCGCTCCGGAGAGCGTTCACGAGACCATGCGCCGCCTGATGGACGAAACCGACTCCGTGCTGCTGCACGGCTATACCTCGGCGGTCGGTGCCGAGCCGACACGCGCCGCCATCGCTGCGGACATCAACAAGCGCTTTGCTGCCGGCATCTCCGCGGGCAATCTCTACATGACCTGCGGTGCGGCCGCCTCGCTGACCGTCACGCTGCACGCCGTGCTCTGCCCCAGTGACACCTGTATCGCATTTGCGCCGTTCTTCCCGGAATACCGCGTCTTTGTCGAGGCCGCAAACGCCAATCTGACCGTCGTGCCGGCAGACCTTGACAGCTTCCAGCTCAATCTGGACGCCTTCGCAAAGCTGGTCACACCGGAGACGAAGGCCGTCATCATCAACACGCCGAACAATCCGACCGGCGTGGTCTACACCGAGGAGAACCTCAGAAAGCTCTGTGACATCCTCCGCGAAAAGGAAGCCGAATTCGGCCACCCGATCTATCTGATCGCCGATGAGCCCTACCGCGAGCTCGTCTACGATGCGGAAACTGTCGTGCCATATCTGCCGAATCTCTACGATGACTGCTTCGTCTGCTACTCGTACAGCAAGTCGCTGTCTCTGCCGGGCGAGCGCATCGGCTACATCGTTGTTTCGCCGAAGATGAAGGACAGCAAGCTCGTCTACGCCGCCGTCTGCGGTGCGGGCAGAGCGCTCGGCTTCGTCTGCGCACCGAGCATGGCACAGCGCGTCGTTGCGGATAATCTCGGCAAGACCGGCGATCTCTCCGTCTACCGCAGAAACCGCGATCTGCTCTACAAGTCGCTGACCGATTACGGCTATCGCTGCATCTATCCGGACGGCGCATTCTACCTCTGGGTGCAGGCGCTGGAGCCCGATGCAAAGGCCTTCTGCATGAAGGCAAGAGACTATGAGCTGCTGATCGTGCCGTCGGATTCCTTCGGCTGTGAGGGATTTGTCCGAATCGCATACTGCGTGACGACCGAAATGATCGAGCGCAGTCTGCCGGCCTTCAAAAAGCTCGCCGAGGCTTACGGAAAATAAACATCGAATCAAAAAAACGGGACTCCGCACCGGAGCCCCGTTTCAGCTTGTCGATAAACCTTCCGGACACCTCAAACTAAAGTTTTTGGTCGAGCTTTTTTCAAAAAGCTCGCAGGTCGAGGGCAGCGCCCTCGTCGCCGCCCGCAGGCGGCGAAACGCTCTCCGCCTTAAAAGAGCTCCGCCGAGGGGGTGAATTGCCGCCTTGCGGCAAGAGGGGGACGCCCTGCGATAGAGGGCGTCCCCCTAAAAAGACGATGATGACTTTTTTGACAGACTGAAACGGGACTCCGCACCGGAGCCCCGTTTTTCGGTTTCAGATCACTTTTTCTCGCTCTCAAGGAACTTGTAGGTGCAGGCCGCAATCAGTGCGCCCGCAAACGGTCCGACAATGAAGATCCAGAGGTTTGCAATCGGCTCGGTGTCGCCGCCGAATGCCGCAACCAGAGCCGGTCCGAAGGAGCGGGCCGGGTTGACCGAGGTGCCGGTCAGGCCGATGCCCAGGATGTGAACCAGCGTCAGCGTGAAGCCGATGACCAAGCCGCCGAACGAACCGTGGTTGGCCTTCTTCGAGGTCACGCCGAGAATCGTCAGCACAAAGATGAAGGTCAGCAGACATTCCACGAGAAGTCCCGCTGCGACGCTCTCTCCGACACCGCCGATGCCGTTCGCGCCGAATGCGCCCGTGCTGTCCTTCAGCTCACCGAGCGACCAGATCAGCGCGGTCAGGCCGGAGCCCGCCAGTGCGCCGAGGCACTGCGCGATGACATAGCCGAAGAATTCCGTCACGGTCATGCCGCCGGAAACCAGAACACCGAGCGATACCGCCGGGTTGATGTGGCAGCCGGAGATGTTGCCGACACAGTACGCCATGCCGACGATCGTCAGACCAAAGGCGAATGCCGTCAGGATGTAGCCCGAACCGTTGTCGCAGCCGAGAAGCATGGCTGTGCCGCAGCCGAGCAGCACGAGTGTCAGGGTGCCGATAAATTCTGCAATGTACTTTTTCATTTGGAGCCTTCCTTTCTTTCCGGCCTCATTCTCTCAGAGCGCCGCCGTCTGCCGGAAACGGCACGCAGAAACGGAAACGGATTCCGCATCCGGTTTTATTATAACACAATGATTTGTGCCGCGTCAAGCTTTTTTTGCTGATTTTGCTCGAAAATTCCCCCGAATCGCCCCAAATGCCGCCTGACACTTGCAAAGCGGGCGGTTTTATGGTATAATAACTGTGTTTGACGGCAGATGCCGATTCTATTCAGATAAAGGAAGGTTCAGTACGATGGATATTATGGAACAGGCTCTCGCGGCACATAAGGAATGGGGCGGCAAGCTCGACATCCGTTCGCGCGTCCGCATCAAGGACAAGGAGTCACTTTCAGTCGCTTATACCCCCGGCGTGGCACGCCCCTGCCTTGAGATTCAGAAGGACCCCTCGCTCTCCTATGAGCTGACCGGCAGACACAATCTTGTCGCGGTCATCACGGACGGCACTGCGGTGCTCGGCCTCGGCGACATCGGACCGCTCGCCGCCATGCCTGTCATGGAAGGCAAATGCGCCCTGTTCTCCGAGTTCGGCGGCGTGGACGCGATTCCGCTCTGCGTCGATTCCAAGGACCCCGACGAATTCTGCAGGACGGTCGCGCTGATTGCGGGCAGCTTCGGCGGCATCAACCTCGAAGACATCTCTGCGCCGCGCTGCTTTGAAATCGAGCGCAAGCTGAAGAAAATGGTGGACATCCCCGTCTTCCACGACGACCAGCATGGCACGGCCGTTGTCGCTTCCGCTGCAATTCTCAATGCATCCAAGCTCGCAGGCAAGCAGCTCAGCGACCTCAGAGTCATCATCAACGGTGCAGGCGCCGCCGGCGTGGCCATTGCGGAAATGCTGCTCTCCCTCGGCGTCAGAGACATTCTCATGCTCAATTCCAAGGGCATTGTCTGTGAGGGCGACAAGCTCTCCTCCGAGGCACTGACCTCGCTCTCGCAGCGCACGAACCGTCAGAAGCTCCGCGGCGGTCTGGCCGATGCAATGAAGGGCGCCGATGTCTTCATCGGCGTGTCCAAGCCGAATCTCGTCACGCCGGAAATGGTGAAGTCGATGAACGAAAAGCCGTTCATTTTTGCCATGGCAAACCCGACGCCGGAAATCATGCCCGATCTGGCAAAAGAGGCGGGCGCGTTTGTCGTCGGCACCGGCCGGAGCGATTTCCCGAACCAGATCAACAATGTGCTCGCATTCCCCGGCATCTTCAAGGGCGCGCTCTCGGTCCGCGCATCGGACATCACCGAGGGCATGAAGCACGCCGCGGCACACGCGATTGCGGACTGTGTCTCCGAAGCAGACCTCTGCCCGGAGTGCGTCATCCCGAATCCGTTTGACGAGCGTGTCGCTGCTGCCGTCGCCAAAGCGGTCGCCGCTGCTGCCGTCAAAGACGGTGTGGCCCGCATCGCGCCTGCCGCAGAGTCATGAGCCATCCCGCGGCGGCACTCCTGCGCACGGTGCTGCTGATCGCTGCGGCTTCCGGTGTTCTGCTCTTTCTGCTGCCGATGGGCGCCGGAATTATCAACATCGGAAATCTGTTCGGGCTGACGGTCTGTCTGCTGCTGTTCATCTGCCTGCTGATTCCGTCTAAAGTCCATGCGGTGGTCTCCCGCGCATGGTCCTGCCGCAGCGGAAAAATCACGCTGTCGGTGATCGGCGTTCTGGCCGTGCTCGGTGTGCTCTACTGCCTTGCAGTCAGCATTCTGATGGCGCGGGCCGCCTGCCGGAAGCCAAAGCAGGAGCCGCAGGCACTGATTGTGCTCGGATGCAAGGTCAACGGCAAGGTGCCGAGTCTCATGCTCTCCCGCAGAATCCAGGCCGCCTATGACGCAATGCAGCAGTATCCGGATATCCCGGTCGTTGTTTCGGGCGGTCAGGGCGACAATGAGGAGATCTCCGAGGCGGACTGCATGGCGGAAACGCTGATTGCACGCGGCATCGCGCCGGAACGCATCCTCAGAGAGAATCAGTCCCGCTCTACCTCGGAAAATCTGCGGTTTTCCAAGAAAATTCTCGATGAAAACGGCATCCGCGGGCAGCTTCTGCTCGTCACGGACGCCTATCATCAGATGCGGGCGCAGATGCTCGCCGAAACAGAGCAGCTCCCGGACTGTGCGCCGGTTACGCCTTACACCTCATGGTATCTGCTGCCGACATTCTGGGTGCGCGAATGGTTCGGTGTTGCGCACGCGATTGTGTTCGGAAACTAAACGACAAACGGAGAGGCATCCGGTTTTCCGGATGCCTCTACTTGTCGATAAACCCTCCGGATACCTCAAACTAAAGTTTTTGGTCGAGCTTTTTTCAAAAAGCTCGCGGGCCCTTAGGGCGGAGCCCTAAGTCGCGCTCCGCAGAGCGCGAAATTCTCTCCGCCTTAGAAGAGCTCCGCCGAGGGGGTGAATTGCCGCTTTGCGGCAAGAGTGGGACGCCCTGCGATAGAGGGCGTCCCACTAAAAAGACGAGGATGACTTTTTCGACAGACTGAGGCATCCGGTTTTCCGGAGGCCTCAGTCTGTTGATGCACGCTTCCGCCCGGAACAGTGCCGGCGCGCAAAAAACCCCGTGCATCACACACGGGGTTTTTTCTCATTCATGATTACGGCGTTCCGCTTGTCTCAGATGAGGCCGATGCGGTTTTTGTCGTTGCCGCAGTCGTTGTCGTGGTTGTCGTCGTTGTGTACTTCACAGCGATGCTGGCGTGCGTTGCACCCGGATCGGAATACACCGCCGGCTCCGTCGTGACAACCGCTGTCTTCGGGGCTTTCTCGCCCTGCTGGTACACAAATTCAAATTTCGGGGACTTCAAACCCATTGCATAGCGGAAATCATTTCCCTTCACGCGGACCTTGCCGCCGATTGTCACATAGGAAACATATCCGCCGTCGCCGTACTCCAGCTTCATCCAGTCGTAAGGTGTGCCGGTCAGCTTGACCTTATACACCTTTTCAAGTCTGGCCTTGAGCTGCGTGACGGAGTAGACCTTTGTGCTGTTGAAATGCGGGTCAGAAGACTCATCGTGCTTCACAGGATGACTTCTCAGATAGGGCAGATCCTGATAGAAAATGTCCTTGCAGGAAGCCGTACACCCTGCGCTGGAGGCGGAGAACATCGTCAGTGCCGGTTTGTTGTTGTAATACACAACGACGCCGAGCACGGAGCGAACCGCGTCCACGATTTTCTTTGCGGGCTTTGATTTGCAGATCATTCCCGCGCCGTGACCGTTATAGAGGTAGAAGGTGTAAGCTGCCACGGCCTGAGCCTTGAGCGCTTCTGTGGAGAAGGTCGGGCCCATTTCGTTATTGACGATCTGTGCGAGCGTATTCACGACCGTATCAGTCTTGCCGCGGATCGTCATGGTTTCACTCTCCGGTGTACCGGTCTGTACCAGACGGGTACCGGGGAAGTACAACTGTAAAATCTGATCGTATGTCAAACCGTCATACTTGGCGTAGAAATTTGCGCCATTCTGACTCATTCCCACACCGTGACCGAAGCCGGAGGTGTAAAACACCACACTGTTCGGCTCTGCGGTGATTGTATGCTTTGCGGTAATCGCAGGTTCTTCAAATGTGGTAATCGTCGTAGTGACGGTTTCCTCAGTGGCATCTGTTGTCGATGCAGTTGTCGTCGTGATCGTCTCCGGCTCCTGTGCAGCTGCCTCGTAACTGGTCAGCGAAAAGCTGTCGTCATATTCGTACAGATCCGCTTTCCACCAGTCCGTCGCTTCATACGCATTTGCATCTGCTGTTTCTGTTTCTGCGAGATCGCCGTCGGGCAACTCTGCTCCTGAGATGACTTGTGCATTCATCTCATTCGCGCGAATCACCGTCGCGGCAGCAAATGTCGTATCGGCAGCCCAAGAGCGCTGCATTGCTGCCGGGATACTCTGGATGCCACTAGTACTGGCAATTCCGAAGAGCATCGCACCAAGCATGACAATGCGGTTTCGTCGCAGTCGAGCTTGCATAGTTTCTCTCCATTATTTCAATCTCACCGGCATTGTTCCGGCTTTATTTCCCCAAGATTGGATGTGGGGATTTTGTCTAAACAAGTTTTGTCTCTCCTGTTCTCAGGCTGCCGGTTTTCCGGACCGCACAGCCAGGCTCACCACAAAATACGGGCTCAGATTCCGTATTCTGTCTGTTCACTGAAAACACATATCACGGATGGTGTGCACCGCAGGGAGTTCTGCGCCGACCGCCTGCTGTACGCCGGCAGTCAGAGAGCGTGATATGAAACAGCATTGGTTCCGGGCCGGTACGCATCACAGCACACGGGAAAACAGGTCCGTTTCCGCCGCATACCTTCCGGGTACCTTTCCGGAGAAAGATTTCGTTCCCTTTCAGGAATTGCTCGGGCCGTAAGGCACGAATTTGGATGGATCAAAGGTTTCCTTGCGATAACGGTAATAAGCCTTCGGATAAAGAATATTATCGTTCAGGCGGCCGTTTTCGGTTCCTTCTTTGGGATCTTCACCCGGTCTGACCTGTCTGCACATCAGGATGAGCTTACCGTTGTCGATCAGAGTGTTGCAAGTGTAAAGCGTCAGCAGCTGATCGCCGTAGGTGACATCGACATCATTGGAGATGATGTTGCGCTTCTTGGCCATGTTGACATACTCATAGAAGTCGTCCTCGTCGGTGAAGTTGAGTGTGTTCCAGCAGTCGAACGCGTAGGGAGAAGTAAGGTCCCCACCGTCCACAACGAAAACTGCAAAAATTTTGTAGGTGTAGGTTTTGTAGAGCGATGAAAGCTGCACAATCGGATGCTTGCTGTAATAGCTGTAATCCCGCATATAATTGCGCAGACTGCCGAACATGGACTCGTCCAGCATATTGTGGCCGTAAATCAGCAGATTCTCGGAGTTCGGAGCCACGCGTATGTGGTCGAACACATCGTCAAAGACGCAGCGAAAATCCATAAAGATACAGCCGGCGTCGCTGGATTTCTCGTAGAAGTTCCGATGGAGATAGTAATCATTTGTGTTGAAGTTCGGATCGGTTGATTTTCTCTGGACGACAGGATACGAGACCGGCGTGTTCTCGATCGTGATGTATCCGACAAGGTCGGAATTCTGACTGAGAAGCTTCTCTGCGATCTCATTGTATTCCAGATGCTCGGTTGACCAGTCCTCACCGGATATGAGAACGGGCTGCTCTTCGCCGCTGTGCTGATTCCTGCGTGTCTCATCAAATATATGCTGTATCGACTGGTACGCCTTCCGATCCCTGTACAGGCCGAGATAGTAGTCCCCGATCAGATACAGACAAACACTGAATACAGACATTGCAGCAACAAAAATCAGCTTTCTGGCGGCTTCAAGCCACGAGTCTCCGCGCCACGGGAAAATATACTTCAGAACATCAACGAAAGAAAAGGGCTTGCGCTTTCTTTTCTTTTTCTTCTTTTTCGGACGGGGAGCCTGCGCCGACGGCGTGTTCGCCGACATTGCATTCTGCCGTCCTCCGAAAGAAGATTCGACGCCCCGGCTTTGAGTGTGATATCCGGCTCTGTCCGCAGACGGAGCCTTTGCATAGACTGCAGGGCTGTCATGATCCGCACGCGCGCTCACGCCCGTGTCCGCGCCGCTTCGGACTGCATCTGATTCTGCACCGGCATACGGCACCGCCAGTCCGGCGGGATCCGTCTGTCTCCTCAGCTCATCTGCTGTCTTCCGCATTGCATTCCGGGCGGCTTCCTCCGTCAAAGACGGCGAGCCGTGTACGGTTTCTGTCCGTCCCCCCGAATTGGTTCCGGTCGGTGGGATTTCCGGACAGCTTGGGTCATAGGGATAATTCCGCATGAATATGAACGCCTCCATCATTCGCCCGCTGCGTCCGGCCGGACCTGCGCGAGAGACCGCGCTGCCGGTGAAACGGTTTGGGCACAGGTATGTCCGAACAGGCAGGAACGCCATGCTTCGGATCAAAAATGTTTCCGGTTCTGGAAACTTGCACATTCCGGCTTAGACCGGGAGCCATCAACGGATGCCGCACATCGCTTTGTTCTATAGTCCAGAACGCAGCGCTTGCAGCTTTCACCGATTCCGGCAGGCAGTGCCTGCGTCAGACCGGGGGCTCGTTTCGCCCGGCAGGTCCGGTAGAACCGGTGCCGGCTCAGGGCTTTTTTGCCTTCACGCGCCTGCACTGATGTAATATGCGTTCGGAGCAGTTCTGCACACAGGACAGACCGAGTCTGCTCCAAGGTTAATTGTACTACATCCGGTGCCTGTTTGTCAAGGTTTGGGCGGTGACTTTCGGAATCTTTACCAGTCAGGGCATCCGTTCCGGGTGCATTCTGTACGACTCCTCCAAAATCCCGCAGCGATTTATGAACAAAATATGAACTGATTTGTCTTCCAGGCAAATACGCCGTTTTCGTGCCAGACGCCGTGCCGGTTTTTCCCGTTTTTTCTGCCTTTTTGAGACGGACGGTCAGAGCGTGACGCTCCCCTGCTCCTCGGCAATGTGCAGTGCAAAGACCTTTTTCTCGGTTTCCGCGACCGCACGCGCCACCATCGGGGCGAAATCGACCGCGGCCTGCACCTCCTCCACCTCGGACAGCACCGGACGGAGCTTCGGATGCCGCGGGGTAAAGACCGTGCAGCAGTCCTCATACGGCTGAATGGAGGTCTCGTAGGTGTCGATCCGGCGGGAGATGTCGATGATCTCGACCTTGTCCATGCCGATCAGCGGCCGCAGCACCGGCATCTTTGAGACAGCGTCCGTACAGGCGATCGCCTGCAAGGTCTGGCTCGCCACCTGACCGAGGCTCTCTCCTGTCACAACGGCGCCGCAGTCCTCGCGTTTTGCGATTTCCTGCGCAATCTCCATCATCAGGCGGCGCATCAGGATCGTGAAGTATTCCTCCGGACAGCTGCGCTCCAGCTCCTCCTGGATCTCCGTGAACGGTACGCAGTAAAACGCAATGCTGCCGCACCACGGCGTCAGCTTCTCGCAGAGCTGCTCGACCTTGAGCCGCGCCCGTTCGGAGGTATAGGGCGGGCTGGCGAAGTGGCAGGCCGTGATGCGCAGGCCGCGCTTTGCCATCATATACGCGGCGACCGGGCTGTCAATGCCGCCCGAAAGCAGCAGCAGCGCATTGCCGGCGGTTCCGACCGGCAGACCGCCCGCACCCTTTTCCCGCGCCGCATGGATATACGCATTGCGGTCGCGGATCTCGACCGTGACCGTGACATCCGGCTCGGTGACATTGACGCGCAGATGCGGATATGCCTTCAGCAGCACACCGCCCAGCTCCGCACAGATCTGCGGCGACTTCATCGGGAACGCCTTGTCGGCGCGCTTGGCCTCGACCTTAAAGGTTTTGGCGGCGGTCAGCGCGTCGTGCAGATACGGCACCGCCTGTGCGGCGATATCCGAAAAGTCCTTCTCACAGGCACGCGCACGCGCAAGCGCCGCGATGCCGAAGATTTTTTTCAGACGCGGCATTGCCGCACCGACCAGCGCGGCACAGGCATCGTCGCTCTCCGCTTCCGGTACTATATATATAGTAGACTGAGCCTTTGCATAGCTGAACGAGCCGAGGCGCTTCAGCCGGAACCGGATGTTCCGCAGCAGCACATCCTCAAAGGTGCTGCGGTTTGCGCCCTTCAGCGCCATTTCGCCGTATTTCACCAGAATGATTTCCCGCATGGTTGTCTCCTCACTTCATTTTCATCATTTTACAAACGAGCCGATCTCGATCAGATTTCCCTCCGGATCGGCGACATAACAGGTGCGCTGCCCCCACGGCTCCGTCGTCGGCTCCATGACCGGAACGGCGCCCAGTGACACGACACGCTGAAACTCCCGGTCCACTCCGTCATAGCTGCCGGCGTCCAGTGCAATTTCAAAATGCCCCTGAATCCCGTTCGCGTAAGAAAAGCGGCGCGCGGTCATTTTCTCAAAATCGTCCCTGCCGTAGAGCAGAAACAGGGTTCCGTCCTTTTTCAGATATACATTGGAGGTCTGCTCGTCCTCCGTGATCTCAAAGCCGAGCACATCCCGGTAAAACCGGATCATGGCGGCCATGTCCCGAACAAACAGTCCGAATCCTTCCAGCTTCATGTGAAACTCCCTTCCCGTTCCGCAGAACAGATATCAGTCCAGATGCAGAAACATGGTAATCATATCTGCACGCTGCTGAAATCCGTTTTTCAGGTAAAAGGCCTCGCTCGGATAGCCCTTTGTCGTATTCAGCACAATGCCTGCACAGCAGCGGCTTTTCATTTCCGCAGTAATATGCTGCATCAGAGCACTGCCGATTCCCCTGCCCTGCGCTTCATATGACACACAGAATTCGTCGATCACATACTCCCTGCCGCAGAGATAGGTCATCAGTCTTCCGGCCGCAAAGCCGAGAATCTGCCCGTTCTCCTCGCAGACATATCCGTATGACACCGGTGTGCACATCAGCTCCCGCACACGGGTTTGTGCCAGCTCCGCGGTCCACCGCTCATTCCACGGCGGTGCGGAAAACGCACTGCAGTAAACCGCCGCGCAGGCCGGCAGATCTTTTTCCTCATAAGGTCTTATCACTGGATTCTCCTATCAGCCAATCGGTTGGTATGAAATGCCTTGTCCGCAATTTCTGCCGGCGTCAGATCATCCCGGAAGATTCTCATTCCGCACTTCTCCTGCGTTCCATTTGCAGGCATTTCCATTTTTCTCCGAAAGCCTCAAAATATTCCGGTTCGTCTGTTTCAACCGCGCGGAACCCCGCAGACTGATAGCATTTCAGTGCCGGCAGATTGTTTTCAAAAACGCCGAGAGAAACCGTTTCCGCATTCAGCGTTTCAAAGGCATACTGTACCGCAAGCTCCATCAGCTGTTTTCCGCAGCCCCTGCCGCGCTTCCGGTCGTTCACAATCACAAATCCGGCGCGTATGATCCGCTGTTCCGCATCCGTCATCCGCAGGATCAGATGTCCGGTGATGCCGTCTGTATCGACCGCTGTCAGAATCTCCGGATGCACGCGGTGCGTCATTCTTTCATACAGCGCATTCATATCGTCTGCCGTGACCGGGAAATGCTCATACCAGTGTGCGCTCCATTTCCGCATCGCTCTTTCGTCGGCGATCCATTTCACGATTTTCTCCGCATCAGATGCCTGATACGGCCGTAATGTCATCATACCGTCACCCTGCCTCACCGTTTGTGCACCAGTCTGACCTGTGCTTCCCGCAAAGCTTCCGCCAGTGCGGCGAGATCGGCCTCTGTGTTCTCCGCGCAGAAGCTTATCCGCAGCGTACTGTCTGCGGCATCCTGCCGGATACCGAACTGCTGCAGAACGCCGCTCTGCTTGCCCTTTGCGCACGCCGAGCCGCTGGAAACATAAATTTCACGCTCGGCGAGAAAATGCAGCATCGTTTCCGAGCGCAGTCCCCGGACCGAGAAGCTCAGGATATACGGGGAGCCATCTTCGGGCGACTGCACCGTGACGCCTTCCGTTTCTGAGAGCATTTTCACGGCAAAGCGGTTCAGCTGCGTCATCTGTGCGTGCCGTTCCTTCCGGGATGCGGACAGCGCCGCGGCCGCAGCGCCGAATCCCGCAATCAGCGGAACAGCTTCCGTGCCGGCTCTGAGGCCTCCCTCCTGCTCACCGCCCGTCAGCAGCGGCTTTAAGCGGATTCCCTTTTTATGATACAGCGCGCCGACACCCTTTGCCGCGTGAACCTTATGTCCGCTGACCGTCACAAGGTCGGCAAGGCTGTCCGCCGAAAACGGCAGCTTCAGAAAGCCCTGCACGGCATCGCAGTGCGTGATGACATCGGGGTGTTCCCGCTTGATTTTCGCAAACGCCTCCTGCACCGGAAGAACGGCTCCGGTTTCATTGTTGACAAGCATCGCGCTGACCAGACAGGTGTTGTCATCGACCGGCGCGGCAATGTCCTCCGCGTAAAACCGGCCGTCTGCCCGCGGCGCCACGCGGATGACCTCGAAGCCCTCCGCTTCCAGAAGATCAAATGCAGCCCGCACCGATGCGTGCTCAACGGTCGTCGTGACGGCGCGGCGCTTCCGCCTGCCGTATGTACCGGCGGCGCCGCGCACGGCCAGATGGCTCGCCTCCGTCGCGCCGGAGGTAAAGGTCAGTGCGGCCGGTTCACAGCCGAGTGCTGCGGCAAGCTGCTTCCGCGCACGTTCCATGACCAGCTGCGCGCGCAGTCCGAAGCTGTGCAGCGAGGACGGGTTGCCGTAATCCTCGCGCATCGCCTGCTCCATCGCACGGATGCAGACCTCGGACGGTCGGCTGGTCGCCGCAGAATCCAGATAAATCATCATAAGACAGATCGTCTTCCTTCCGGTTGTTATTTACAGTCTTATCTATTATAGCACATTTTGCGGAAAAATGCAAAAAAACTTTTTTTCAGAAAAATCGAAAAAAGTGCTTGACAAATCCGGCCCGATGTGCTATAATAGGGAAGTCGTCAGGGATGACGGCAGAATATGCGGATATGGCGGAATTGGCAGACGCGCATGGTTCAGGTCCATGTGATAGCAATATCATGGAGGTTCAAGTCCTCTTATCCGCATCTGAAGCCCTCATACAGCGTATGAGGGCTTTTTCCTTTGCAGGTGTAGTTTAGTGGCAAAACATCAGCTTCCCAAGCTGAGGTTGAGGGTTCGATTCCCTTCACCTGCTCCATACGACAGATGCGCAGACATGGCAGAAATGCCGTGCCTGCGCGTTTTGTTTCCGAACAGACAGCGGGTGTGATCCCGCGTGCCGCCTCAAGCCCTCAAACAAGGAGCCGTCCCCTTCTGCAAAAAGAGGACGGCTTTTCTCATACTTCTCTGCCGCACAGGTATTCCTGGAGACAGCGCAGAATCGAACGGCAGCGGTCGTCAATCTGCATCTCGTCCAGCACCGCGCCCGCCCGATCGACATACTCCTTGCAGAGCGCATTCGCGTATGCCTCGCTGCCCGCTTCCCGCAGCAGCTCCCGCACGCGCTGGATCTCGGCCTCTCCGCCGTCGCGCTTGCCGTACACCTGCCGGAATGCGGCCAGCTGCGCTTCATCCGCATGGGCGAGGAAATGGCTCGTCAGCACCGTCTGCTTGCCCTCCTGCATATCGGAGAGGTTCGACTTGCCGATGACCTTGCGGTCGCCGAACACGCCGATGATATCGTCCATGATCTGGAACGCGATGCCCATTGCATAGCCCATCCGTGCAATCTGGTCGATCATCGTTTCGTCTGCGCCCGCCAGGATCGCGCCGAGCTGCATCGGGCCGATCATCGTATACCACGAGGTTTTGCAGGCATACATCTGCAGAATCTCATCCAGCGAGTAGGCGGTCTTTTCCGAAAGCTCGATGTCCATGAGCTCGCCGGTCACCGTCATCTGGTACACGCGGATCTGATGCGCAATCGCCCGCTTGACATTTTCCGGTGCATAATCCGCACGCGTCACCATATCGACTGCGGCGTACAGGCCGATATCGCCCACGCAGATCGCCTTGGAAACCGCCGTATGGCCGCCGCCCAGCGCCATATGAAGTGACGGCATATTCCGGCGGGTATCGCTCTGGTCGATGATGTCGTCATGAATCAGCACACCGGTCTGGAACACCTCATAGGACAGCGCGGGGAGCAGGATCCGCTCGTCGCAGCTGCCAGCCCAGAGCTCGTAGCCGAGCTGCACCAGATAGGCACGGATGCGCTTTCCGCCGTGGCTGAGCTTGCGGAACTCGGCCAGATATTTCGGCAGTGCCACATCGTCTGCCTCCGGAATCATCATGGCGAAAAACCGGTCATCGGAGATGATGCTGTCGATCTCCGCCTTGCATTTCATCAATTCCCGAAAGAAAATATTATCCTTCATGTTCATTCTCCTGTGCCCGGTGCGCCGGGTTTTAGACGGCAGGCCGCTCTGCGTCCGCCGCCTTTTCTATTATATCAAAAACCGCCGCAAAAGTCAACCGGAAACGGCGATTCTTCCCGAACGGCGCCGCGATGCCGCCGATTTCGACATTTTTCGACAAAACCGCGTACATTTCCGATGCGAAAAATCTTTCCGGAGATTGATATACGGTAAAAATATTGGTAAGATATTCTTGCGCGCGTATAATTGAAGAAAGGAACAATCGTCTTACCAAATGATGAAGAAACAATACAGAATCCTGATTGCGGACGCCGGGGACACCTTTGCTCCCCTGTTCGCCAGTGATATTTGCAAAAGCGGCTGCTGGGCCGTCATCCGCCGGCAGGAACGCGAGACGCTGATCAGAGCTGTCCGGTCTGAACACCCGGATCTCGCCGTCCTGAACCTGACGCAGCCGACACTGGACTTTTGCAGTCTCGTCCCGGAGCTGCGCTCCATCTCTTCCCTGCATATTCTCGCACTGTACCGCCAGGAATCGCCCTTTATGGAAGCGATCCTCCGGCAGGACGGTGTCTTCTGCTGGAAGATGCCGGATCAGATCCGTGACCTGACCGATGCCGTATTGCGGCAGTTTTTCCAGATGCAGCCCGACACCGAACCGATGACGGCGGAACAGTATCTGGAGCTGGATGTGACCGCTCTGCTCCATGCGGCCGGCGTGCCGCCCAGACTGCAGGGCTTTCACTTCCTGCGCAGTGCGATCATCCGGTTTTTCAGAACACCGCCCTCCACCCGCGTGACCATGCAGACCATTTACCCGATGATTGCCGCGGAATACAACTGTACGCCCGCAAGCGTAGAGCGCTCCATCCGTCTGGCCATCACACAGGCATGGGAGCAGCACGGCCGCGGCACTCATGCGGACTTTCAGTTTCCGGCCGGGGAAACCCGCCGCCTGACCAATTCCGAATTCGTCTCGCTTGCCACCGACTGGCTGCGCCTCAAGGAAAAGAGCAGAAAGGACAGCCTTTCCTGATGCCACCGCACCCGTCAGGTTTCTCTGTACAGACATCATAACATAAAAGAATATCCCCGCCGCGTTCCCGGAAAGGACCGGCGGGGATTTGTCTGTCCGCCGCCCTCCCCGCCCCGCGCTGTCTCCATTCTTTTTTGCGCTTGACTTCCTGCATGAAACATGATATGATAAGGGCAGGCATTGTGCCGATTGGATACGAAACGAAGGAGACGGTGACATGGACATTGCGGTATTCGGGAATCTGCCGGTAACTGCAAGAGCAGCGTATGCGGTCATGTGCTTCGAGCGCTATGCTGCATTTCGCTATCCGGAGGTGGATTTCAAGCCGGTTGCTGAAATCATGTGGCATATTGTTGACGGCAGCAGGCCCTTCACCGAAGCGGCAGAGCTGTATCCGGACATCCTTGCGAAGCATCTTTTCGCATACAGTACATATGAAGACTATCGGGCGGCGGGACACAGTCACATCACAGAGGAGCAGTATCACGCGCTGACCGGCATTCTGAATCCGGATGACCGGTATCTGAACGATCTGATCGAGCTCGCCTGCTATATCATGACGGAATACAAGGACAAGGATGCGGTGCCGGGCGTGAAGGACACGCTCCCGTATCTGAAAAATATCACTGCGATCATGGCGGTCCGGATGATCGAGCTGCCCGAACTGAGCCTGCTGCAGCAATATGCCTGCCCGAAGCAGGAGCTGTTCGCAGTCCAGCGCTTCGATTGGATGGGCGGGCCGATTGATCCGGCGCCGCTTTCGCTGTTCGGCATACAGGGGCCGGCCGGCGGAAAACTCGCAAGACGCGACGCGGCCGCAAGATCCGTGCCGCAGAACAAGGACAGCCGGCTGAGCGCCGGCGCGGCCGGCCGCACCGACCGCAACGGCTCCGGACGCAGCTTTGACCGTGCCGGCCGGAATGTCAAAAATGTAGTGCCGGTCTATGAGAAGCCGCTCCGGCCCGTCGTGGAGGCCAACGGCTGCAAATGGGAAATCATCGAGGGCTCGGACGGGTGCATCATCACGCAATGCCGCAACAAAACGCATCAGACGGAGATCACCGTTCCGTCCGAGCTGAACGGAATGCCGGTGGTCGAGATTGATGACCGGGCGTTTTCCAACAGTCCGGAAAACGGCTGCCTGTTTATCGAGAAACTCATCCTGCCGGACACGATTCTACGGATCGGCGACGGCTTCTTCACAGGCTGCACCGGTCTGCGGCAAATCACCATGCCCGCGATGCTGGAGCGCCTCGGCAGCGGCGCATTCCGCGGCGCCTCGCGGCTGGAGAGCCTCCGGATCGGAGATCACTGCCGGATCATCGGCGATTATTTCTGCACGGATGCCGTTTCGCTCCGGTCTGTCATGATCGGCGCCGGAACCGAATACATCGGCGAATACACCTTCTATAACACCCCGGCGATGAACGCCTTCCACTGTGACGGAATCCTCAAGGAGCTCGGCTACGGCTCCTTCTGGATGAACAGATGGGCGGACAAGCTCATCTTTCACCCCGCGGCAGAAATGCTCCGCTTCTGCAAGGGGGGCGCCCTGCTCTACCGCTATGTCAAGAAAATGCCGCCGCCGCGTCTGTTTTTTGATGCGAGCATCCGGTATGTCTACGATTTCGCATTCGGCGGCGATGCCTGGAATTCCGGCAGCGGCATCTCAGACATTTATCTCCCCGGCGCCGAAAAAATCGGTGTCAACGCATTCAAAAAGACGCCGAACGCAACGGTTCATCTGAGCGCCTCGCGGATGCTGGCCGCTTACGGGCAGGACTACGAATACACACTGGCCGCGGTCTGCAAGCCGGCAAGGATCGTGTTCGATCAGCCGTAAGGCGCCGCCTGATAAAGCAATGAAACAGAGGGGTTCCCCGTAGCGGTGAGCCCCTCAAATTTTACTTCATCGTGTCCAAACAGTGTCCAAGACCGGTTTTATAACGAAACACGCTGTCTCCGATTGTTTTCGGAAACAGCGTATTTGCGTGATATTGAATTGGTGGAGCATACGGGATTCGAATAGGCCAAACGGATGTTCGCATCTTATTGTAACTATCAGAAATCGACATAGATACGTAGTTTTGATTTTTGTTTCTTATTGTAACCTATCGTAGTTTTTCGTGCTTTTTACCCCAATAAAGGACAAATAAAGGACAAGGTTTATGCAGCGCAGAGCCGGAAAAAAGCACTTCCGACTCCGCAATAAAGGACAAAATCAGGGAGCAGACCTGACACTTCTACATTCTTTTTTCAACCAAGACTGCCTATCATAACAGTAGCTCTCTTGTCTCCGACCGATTGACCTTTCACTTGTGATATGGTATAATAAATCTATAAACCGTTTGCAAGGGGGCGAATAAATGGAACTGCGTTTACTGGAATACTTTCTGACAATTGTCCGTGAGGAGAACATATCAAGAGCTGCTGAGGTTCTTCATGTGACACAACCGACACTCAGCCGTCAAATGAAGGAGCTTGAAGACGAGCTTCACACCACGCTGTTTATCAGGGGCAAGCGGCTCACGCTGACCGATTCGGGCGTGATGCTCCGCAGACGCGCGGAGGAAGTCGTGTCACTGATGAACAAGATCGACAGCGAGTTCCGTGAGCAGGAGGAAATCAGCGGCGTGATTTCCGTCGGAAGCGGCGGACTGAAAGCAGCAAGCGTTCTGCCGGAGCTGATCGAGCATTTCCGTGAACGCTATCCGCTTGTCAGCTTTGAGATCACAACCGGTACTGCCGACCGTATCAAGGAAATGCTGGAACACGGTCTGCTTGACTTCGGGTTTCTGTTAGAGCCTGTTGATATAGAGAAGTTTGACTATCTGCGTCTGCCGACAAAAGAAGTATGGGGCGTTCTTTTTCCTGCGAATCATCCGTTTGCGTCCGAAAAGGCTATAAATCGCCAACAGTTAAGAGATCTTCCGCTTGTCGTAACGAGCCGTACCGCCCTGCGCGGTGAGATTGAAGAATGGCTGAAATATCCTGTT
>JAILIG010000151.1 GCA_024695445.1 Oscillospiraceae bacterium | reverse complement strand
GATTGATCCGGGCGCCGGCATCGTACTCTCTGCGACGGTCGGCAATGAAATGATTGCCGGAGAACCGCTGCTGACGATGTACGCTGCATCCGAAGCCTGTCTGGACGAAGCAGAGGCCATGCTGGCAGGCGCTGTCGAGTTCTCTGATGTAAAGCCTGACGATGCCCCGCTCATTCACGGGCAATATTCTACTAAGGAGTGACGCTGCGTTTGGATATCACAAAGCATGACATAGACGGCGGAAAGCCGTTTGACTGGGGAAAAACATCGACGGATTACGGAAAATACCGTGACATCTATCCGCCGGATTTTTACAGGATGTTTACGGATAAGGGCTACTGTGTCAAAGGTCAGCGCGTGCTCGATCTCGGCACCGGAACCGGTGTTTTGCCCCGGAATCTCTATTCGCTTGGTGCGGAATGGACAGGAACGGATATTTCACCGGAGCAGATTGCAGAGGCAAAACGCCTTTCTGCAAAAGCGGGTATGAACATCTCGTTTCTGGCGTCTCCGGCAGAGCAGCTTGATTTCCCTGACGGGACTTTTGATGCGGTAACAGCCTGCCAGTGCTTCTGGTACTTTGACCATAAGGTCATTTCACCGATGCTTGCAAGAATGCTGAAGCCTGGCGGCGTGCTGATTCTGCTGCAGCTGATGTGGCTGCCGTTTGACGATAAGATCGCAGCGGAAAGTGAAAAGCTGGTATTGCAGTTGAATCCTGCCTGGACGGGAGCCGGCTATACCCGGAGTCCGCTCTGGGTCCCGGAGGCTATGAACGCCGATTTTGAGACTGTCATTCAGGAAGAGCACGATATGCCTGTGCATTTTACAAGAAAAAGCTGGCACGGCAGAATGCGTGCCTGCCGCGGGGTTGGTGCCTCGCTGCAGGGCGAAGCGCTTGCTGCGTGGGAACAGGCTGATACAGAGCTGCTGAACCGGATTGCGCCGCCGGAATTTGATGTGCTGCATCATGCGGCTATGGCAATCCTGCGCAGACGCTACAGATAAGATATTCAGTAACAGAATAGAATGATTTGTTTTTAGGGGCTGATCTGCGGACTGTTATTTTATCCGAACAGAGGAGGTACCTATATGAAATTACGCCAAACTATTACCCGTATGATTGCAGCATTTTCCGCTGCGGCTGCCCTTTTGACCGCTGTCGGCTGCAATACTTCATCTTCAAATGAAAACAGTGACAGTTCCAAGTCAGAGCCGGTTTCGACAGAGTTTACCGTGACGGCTTTCAATGTCGGCAAGGCGGATGCACTGGTTCTGCAAACGCCGAATTCCGTGACGGTTCTTGACACGGGCAACAAGGGCGACGGCAAGACGATTGAGAAGTTTCTGCAAGCACAAGGCATTACGAAAATCGACCGCATGATTATCACACATTATGACAAGGATCATGTCGGCGGCGCTGCGCGTCTGGTCAACCGTATGGAAATCGGAGAGATTATAGTACCGGACTACACTTCTCAGGTTTCGGATTACCAGAGCTTCATGGATAAAATCAATGAAACAGGGAAGGAGCTGACCGTCATGAAGGCCGGCTCGAAGACAAACTGGAAATCCGATGATGCTGCATTTCAGCTCTATGCCGCGAACAAATCCAATTATGGCAAGGATGAGGAAAATGACTTTTCGCTCTGCCTTTATGTCAAACACGGCGGAAACAGTTATCTGTTTACCGGCGATGCGGAGAGCGCGAGACAGAAGGAGATCATTGCACTGAATCTCGGCAGAGTGACTTTCCTCAAATTCCCGTATCACGGCAACTATTTGCCGACAACAGAGGATTTCCTGAATCAGACCGCGCCGAAATATGCTCTGATTTGCTGCTCAAAGGAAGAGGATGCCGATCCGTCTACGGTCGAAACCCTGACAAAACGCAATGTGGCAGCGTATTATACGAAAAACGGGACAATCAGCTTTATCAGTGACGGCTCGGACATCACGGTTGTCGAGGGCGGCGTCACGGAGGCTCCCGGCGATACAAAAAAAGAAGGATAAGCTTATCCGGACAGAAAAACGCCCCGTCTTTCTGACGGGGCGTTTGCTTTTGGAATCAGCCGCGGTTGAAACGCTTGTTGAAGCGCTCGACGCGTCCGCCGGTATCAACCAGCTTCTGCTTGCCCGTGAAGAACGGGTGGCACTTGGAGCAGATTTCAACCTTGATGTCCTTCTTCGTGGAAAGAACCTCGAACACATTGCCGCAGTGGCAGGTGATCGTGGTCTTTTCGCATACCGGATGGATGCCTTCCTTTGCCATGTGATTTTCACCTCTTTCAGTTTTTATGAGTAAAATCAAACATAACAGCCCATCCGGGTACTGTTCGGACAGTAGTGCTATGGATCATACGCAAAGATTATTATAGCATAAATCCGGCTGCTTGTCAAGCCCTGATTTCAAAAAAACGGTATGATTCTCATATGGCGGTTCTGTTTTGGGCAGTGCAGCTGTTTAAAATGCTTCGGCTGATCCTGATTCTCAATCAAAAGCGCGGCTAACCAACCGGTTTGCCGCGCTGTGCATTTTACTGATGGATGAGCCTATGCATATCCGTTTCCAGACGCGCAGCCATTGCTGCGGCTTCTTCCATTGTTTTGCCGGCTGTGGTGTAGTACACCTTGATTTTCGGCTCTGTGCCGGAGGGACGCACAATGACGCTCGCGTGTTCCGGCAGGAAGAACGAGACGACATCGGATTTCGGCAGATTCGTGGGGCGGGTGGTGCCCGTCTTGGCATCCGTGAACAGCCCGGTCAGGTAATCCGCAGATTCTGTCACAGGCAGATCGCCGATTATTGCCGGTGCATCGGTCCGGAGCGATTTCATAATCTCCTGCATCTTGTGCATTCCGCTGACACCCTCAAACGCAAAGCTTTCCTGCTTATGACGGAATACACCGTATTTGGCATAGAGGTTTTCCCGCGCCTGCATCATGGAGATGCCCTTTGTGCGGTAGTATGCCGCCATTTCCACAATCAGCATGGAAGCGACGACCGCATCCTTATCACGGACATAGGTGCCGGCCAGATAGCCGTAGCTTTCTTCAAAGCCGAAGATGTATCTGCTCTCCTCGCCCTTCTGCTCCAGAAGTCCGATCTGCTCACCGATGAATTTAAAGCCGGTCAAAACATCCAACAGCTCGACACCGTATTCCTCGGCGATCGGCTTGACCAGATCAGTTGTGACGATCGTTTTGACTGCGAGCGGACGCTCCGGCATGGTTCCTATTGCTGTCCGCTGCTCACAGATATACTGGAACAGCATGGCGCCGACTTCATTTCCGGTGAAGAGCGCATATCCGCCTTTTCCGTCCGGAACAGCAATGCCGACGCGGTCACAGTCCGGATCGGTTGCGAGCAGCAGGTCAGGCTGAACTTCGTCGCACAGGCGCAGACCGTATTCCAGCGCTTCGCGGATTTCCGGGTTCGGATACGGACAGGTTGTGAAATTGCCGTCCGGCATCTCCTGCTCCGGTACAACCGTTACATCCTTGATGCCGATGCGGGAGAGAATTTCGCGCACAGGCTTATTGCCGGTGCCGTTCAGCGGGGTGTAGACGATTTTGAGGCCGCTGTTCGGGCAGAGTGCCGTATGAATGCCCTGAGCGAGCACCTTCTGATAGTATGCCTCGATCGTATCGTTGTCAATATAAGAGATCATGCCGTCTGCTACGGCGCGTTCAAAGTCTGTCGTTTTGACATCGCGGAACACATCAACCGCTTTGATTTTTCCGATGACAGTGTTGGCAACATCCAGTGTGATCTGGCAGCCGTCAGCACCGTATGCCTTATACCCGTTGTATTTTGCGGGGTTGTGGCTTGCAGTAACCATCACACCGGCTGCGCAGTGCAGTGCGCGGACAGCCCAGGAGAGCATAGGTGTCGGCATCAGTTCCTTATAGATGTAAACACGGATGCCGTTTGCAGCAAATACAGACGCTGCAGCTTTGGCAAAGGTGTCAGATTTGATACGGCTGTCGTAGGAAATGGCGACACAGGGATCGGAAAAGGATTCTCTGACATAGTCAGCGAGTCCCTGCGTTGCACGGCGGACAGTATAAATATTCATCCGGGCAGTTCCGGCGCCGAGCACACCGCGCAGACCGCCGGTTCCGAATTCGAGATCGTGGTAAAAACGCTCACGGATTGCTTCGTCATCGCCGGCAATGTCCGCAAGCTCCTTTGTCAGATCGGGATCCTCCGCTGCATTTTCGCACCAGAGCTGATACAGATCCTGCTCTTTGGTTGACATATATCTTCATCCTTTCCTGCCGGTTCAGATCGGCTGAATCCGGACATATGAACACGATTCATATTGCGCACATAGTTATTATACCATATTTTGTGAAATTTGGAAAGGGGCAGAATGCCGAATTTTGCACCTTAATCTGTCAATTTCTGATATAAATGGATGAAATTCAACGGAATCCGTTTCACTTTTTGCTTGTCTCATGTATAATGATATCAACCGGACCGCACAGAATGCGGAGTACGACGCGAAAGAAGGGGGAGCGAATGCACAAAAAACTTCGGCTGAGATTTCTGCTGATTTGCTGGGGCTTGCTTTCTGCTTTGATGATTGCTTTTGCGGTAGGAACCGGAATGTATCTGTATCATGCAGCGGTACGCGGAACGGAAGATGCGCTGAAAAATGCTGCTGAAACCGGTGAACTGAATGACGAGAGCCGCGGTATGGCCATGCTGGATATTGACGGCCACGGAGTGATTCTTTCCGTTCG
>JAILIG010000146.1 GCA_024695445.1 Oscillospiraceae bacterium | reverse complement strand
CGAGATCCACGAGCAGGTCGAGGGCTGGGGCTATCACCATGTCTTTGAAAACAACATTCTCTATCTGGACAGGGAATACAGCGAGAAGGATCCGGGCCGCAGAATCTGGATCGTGGACGGCTGGTTCAGCGATTTCACGGTAAAGAACAATCTGGTGCAGTACGACGATCCGGATCAGACATCTGCGATGCCTGCAAAGCCGGAGTATTACAATTCCGATCATATTATATTTGCGGATTAACGGAGGAGAAACCATGAAAACGATTGTGATCTGTTTCAGCGCCGAACAGGGCAAAACCAGAAAGATCGCGGAAGCGCTCAGCCGCGGCATCGGTGCGGATCTGTTCGAGATCCGGCCGGAGCAGCCGTACACGCCCGCAGAACTCAGATGGATCAATCCCTTTGCGCGATGCAACACGGAAAAAAGGAAAAAAGCGGATGTTCCCGTTGTCGGGAAGGTCGAAAACTGGGACGAATACGATACCGTGTATCTCGGCTTCCCGATCTGGTATTACGCCGCGCCGAATGTGGTCTGCACCTTCTGCAAAGGCTATGACTGGAGCGGAAAAACGGTGCATATCTTTGCGACATCCGGCAGCAGCGGCATCGGGAAAACAGCCGAGAAATTAGAGCCGTATGTCAAAGGTGCGGTCATTGCCGATGCAAAGCGTGTCACATCGGCTGAGGAGATCGGGGCATTCTGAACGGAATTCCTGCATAGACGACAGAGAAAGCGTGATCCTGCTGAAGAGGGTACCGGAAAGAAAACCGGAAACAGAGGAGGGTTACAGAAAATGAAGCACACATCTTTTTTCCGAAAATGCACAGCCGCCGTATTGTCCTGCACGCTCTGCGGTCCGGCGCAGAGTATCGTTGTATCCGGTCAGACCGGAGACTGCGAACCGGTCTGCTACACGCTGCAGCAGACCGCGGCCGGCTGGTGCTATGCCGACAAATACGGCAACCCCATGCCGGAGCAGCCTGCGCCGGAAAGCAGCGCGGAGCCGGAGGATGTACCGGAGCTTCCCGCACGCTTTGATCTGCGCGAGGAAGGATGCGTCACCAGGGTGAAGTCGCAGATCGGCGGCACCTGCTGGGCTTACGGGCATATCGGCGCGATCGAATCCAATATGATCCGGAAGGGAATGGCCGATGCATCGCTCGATCTTTCGGAGGCGCACATGATCTGGTTCGGCCGCGGACAGGGCGGCCCGCCGGATCCGGACAGCCCGCTCTACGGAGACGGCGTCAGCCTCGGCACAGAAGCGTATAAGCAGGGCGGCGGCCTGTACTGGGTGACAGGACCGCTCCTCGCGTGGGAGGGCGTCGTGAACGAGACCGATGTCCCGCTGCACAGTGAGGGCGTACCGATGGACGAATCGCTGCGGTTCCGGTCCATTGCGCATCTGCAGAATATGCGGAAATTCTCAAAAAAAGACGCCGTTAAGATCAAGCAGACACTGATGGAAAAGGGCGCGATGGCATTCTCGTATTTCATTCCGTCCGGTATCGAGCCGATGTCTGAACAGTGCGGTTATTATCAGACTGTTTATGATCCGCATGATCCGGAGCGTTCCAAGGTCAAGGGCGGCGGGCACGGTGTGACGCTGGTCGGCTGGGATGACAATTTCCCGAAGGAGAACTTCAACGAAACACCGCCCGGCGACGGCGCGTGGATCCTGCGGAATACATGGGGCGAAAAGGCTTCCCGCACCGAAAAAGGCTTTTTCTATATGTCCTATTACGAGCAGGGCATCGGGGATATCTCTCTGCTCGACATGGAGCCTGCCGACAATTACAGCGGCATTTATCAGTATGACGGCGATTCCGACACCAGCTACGGTACGGGGCACGGCTCTGATTACGGCTTTCTGCAGGCAAATGTCTTTACGGCGCGGCAGGACGAGAACATCACTGCAATCGGCTTCTATATCAACAATTACAATGTGCCGTATGAAGCGGAAATTTACGCGCTGGAACCGGATTTCTCCGATCCGCGTGACGGCACGCTCCTGACTTCTGTCAGCGGAACCGCAGACTATATCGGCTATTACACCGTGCCGCTGTCTCCGGGCTGCGGCGTGCGGGCGGGGCAGAATTTTTCCGTGGTCGTCAGAACAGCGCCGTGCTCGGGAACCACCTGCCATTTTGACCGGCACTGCTTCGCGCCGCGCACCTCGTTCTACACGATCTACAATTCCGAGAAGGAGCAGCCGTGGAAAGACTGCTATGATGCAGGCCGCGGAAATGTCAATGTCAAGGCGTACACCTCAAACGGTCTGATGCTCTGTGAGGCGCTCTGTCCGGATCCGCTGATCCGGGAACATCTCACCGCGGAATATGATACGGACGGGGACGGCTTCCTCACCGAAGAGGAGCTTGCCGCAGATCACGGCGTGCTGTATGACATCAACGGCGACGGGAAGGCAAACGCGATCGACCTGGCGCTGCTGAAGCGTGCCGTGCTCGGCCTGCAGACGAAATGTGCCGGTTACCGCTGGGATGCCGGTGACCTGAACCGTGACCGTGTGCTGGATGCGGCGGATGTGAAGATCATGCTCGGCTTTCTGCTGCAGACGGATGATGCATTGTCAGTGCCCGACCGGCAGTGAAAGCTGAAAGCAAGCGTATGCTGCCGGAGCGTCATTGACACCGATGCTCTTTTGAGAAACGAATCCCCCGCAGATCATCAAAGTCCTGCGGGGGATGCTTTTCCCGGCATTCGCGGACAGCTGTTGACACTGCCGCCTGAATTGTGGTATAATCAAATGGGATTATTTGTGAACCAGACACGATGAGGTTGCGCTATGGAACAGAAATCACATGACAGCACCGCAGGGCATCCCGCAGACCGCCGGCAGTCCGGCAGACAGCCGCGCAGAAAGCATGTGCTCCAGTGGCATATCCTTCACCGCTGCAATCTCCGGTGCTCTCACTGCTATCAGGATGACTACGCCGCGGAATGCTCCGGCGAACAGCTGGAACAGCTGTTCTTTCAGTATCTCGCATTCTGCCGCGCATACGGCTTCCGCGGGCATATCAATTTCACCGGCGGGGAACCGCTGCTTTCGCGGGAACTGTTCAGGCTCCTTGCGCTCTGCGGAGAACACGGCCTGACCTGCGGCATCCTGACGAACGGCACGCTGATCGACAGCGAAACGGCAGGGCGGCTTGGAAAAATCCGCGGGCTGTCCTTTGTGCAGGTGAGCATTGACGGCGTCAGAGAAACGCATGACCGCATCCGCGGACAAGGGAATTTCGACAAAGCGTTTGCGGGGCTGCGTCTTCTGAAGCAGAACGGCATCCGGACGATGGCGGCCTTCACCTGTCACAGGGGGAATTACCGCGAGCTTCCGGCGGTCATCCGGACCGTGCGCAGAAAGGGCGTTGACCGCTTCTGGGCAGACCGGCTCATTCCGATCGGCAGCAGCCGTGAGGATGTGCTCTCAACGGAGGAATTCCGGACGGTCATCCGATGCCTGACGAAGGAGCATGAAAAAAAGCGGCTCTTTTCCCGCACGGATGTCCACCTGAACCGTGCCCTTCAGTTTCTGGAAGGCGGCCGCTGCTACTATCACTGTTCAGCGGGCATTGACCTGCTGACGCTGCTCGCGGACGGGACTTTGCTTCCCTGCCGCAGACTGCCGCTCCCGATCGGAAACTGTCTTGAAACGGATATGCTTTCGCTGTATCGGAACAGCCCGCTGATCCGTGAACTGCGGGAGCAGACCATTCCGGAGGCGTGCCGCAGCTGTGCAAAAGCAGAGCTGTGCAGAGGCGGCGCCAAGTGCCTGACCTACGCACTGACCGGCAGCTTTACGCAGAAGGATCCGAACTGCTACTATCCCGTACAAACCGGAACAGCTTCAGACTGCATGAAGGAGTGATTACATGAAAAACAGGAAAACAGCGCTGTTCAGACTCATCGTAACGGCAGTTTGCGCCGTGCTTACGGCAGGACTGCTCCTGCCTGTGACCGCATCGGCAGAGACAAAGTCATACAGCGTCAGCTCTGCGGAGTTTCATGTTTCCTTTGCGGACAACGGTGACGCGACCGTCACAGAGGACTGGTCCGTCCAATACGAAAAGGGCAGCTTCACGAGATTCTACAAGGATATCTACAATGCCTTCAATCAGCTGGAATACATCTCCGATGTGCAGGTGCAGTCCTGCAAAATCAACGGAACAGAAGCCATACGGGAGGATTCGTTCCAGCGGAAAAACGGATACTACTATATTGAAAATACTCAGAGCAAATATACGATCAACTGGTTTCAGGCAGCATCCGGCGAAACAGTCCGGTATGAGATCACTTATCTGATTCCGGGCGCGCTCAAGCTGGACGAAAACGAACGCGCTTCGTTCTGCTACCGCTTTGTCGGCGTCGATTTCCCGAAAACGATCGGTTCGGTGCGGGCGGTATTTGAAATGCCCGCGGAGGACAGTACCGCATCCGTGGCCGCTTCCTACGGCGTGACGGAACGGGACGGAAAGACGCTGATCTGCTCTGCCGTAAACGGCAGCGGGATGTATAAGCTCCGGCTGAGTGCGGATCCGGCGCCCTTCGGCAAGCTCGGCAGAGTCATTGATGTATCCGTTCCGCAGGAGCCCGCCGTAAAGCAGGACACACACACAGAGGACGGCGTCAGAAACCGGGAGGTACGGAAAGGCGTCTCCTCATCTCTGCTGGTTTTCATAGGATTCTTTGCTTTATTCGTCAGATTGATCACGATACCGAAACGGAAGGCGAAAAAGCGGCTGAAGAAGGATCCGGACTGCCTGCTGAACGCCGCTGCACGGCTGGACAGGGAAAACATCCCCTTTACATGGTATGTGATGCTGCCGAAATATTCGCTTCGCTCCACCGAGGCATTCGCCTTTTATTACACCGGATTGTTTGATCTGGCAAAACAGGGTGATCTCGTCTTTGTCAACGGCGGTGTGGCGCTGAAAAAGGCGCCGCAGGACCGGGGACAGGATCCGGCAGTGCAGGACGCCAACCGGAAACTGCTGAATCTGATTGCCGAGACCTTCCGTTATCAGGACAGCGGCGACAGCATCTTCCTTTCGTATGCCGATATGCACGATACCCTGTCGGGAAACAAGTTTGCGTATACATTCCTGAAGAGCATCACCAGCTGGCTGAACGATTACAAAAAGAGCCTGCCGGACAGCCCGCTCTATCAGAGCCTTGAATCCACCGGACATCTGGAGCAGATCCGCTCCGACCTGAATCTCTGGCTGACCACCGCACCTTACACAAAGAACCGCATCAGCGCCTACGACTGCATCAGCCTGTATGAGCGGACCGGAAGAATCAGCAGTTTTGAGGTTCTGACATTCCTGCTGCATTCAGAGCGGACGGTCAGCGACACCTCCTATGACCGCGATCTCGGCGACATGACGAGCTACCTGACCTCGGTTACAACCGCGACCGGCTCCTCCAGCAGCGGTTCCAGCTGTTCGAGCTGCTCCAGCTGTTCGAGCTGTTCCAGCTGCAGCGGATGCGGCGGCGGCGGTGCAGACTGACTCCGCCGCGACAGGGCCCTGTATCAGACCGTAAAAGCCCGCATCCGGCGTTTTTCGCCGGGATGCGGGCTTTCAGCTGTCATATCCGGAGGGTACATGACCGTAAAGAGCGTCCCTCTGCGTTGTTTACGGTGCAAGCTGCTCCTTTGTGAGCAGGCCTGCCAGATAGCTGAGAATTTTTGCGCTGTCCTCGCTGGTGAGCGTCTCACGGCCGGTGACGCGGGCGTTGGCCAGCCCCTGTGCCGTGACCTTGATCGGATCCTCTGCCAGATACCGCGCCAGCATGACAGCATCCGCGATCTGGACCGTGCCGTTGCAGTCCACATCGCCCCAGACGGTCTCCGGAGCCGGCTCAGAGCTGCTTGTTGTGGTTGTCGTCTGGACGGAGCCAGGCTGCGTACTGCCGCTGCCGATCTGCCCGCAGATGATGCCGCAGCCGACCGTGGACATATAGACCTTGCCGAATTCGTTCATGTCGCCGACCAGATAATTGCCGTTTCCGGTGCCGCCGTAGAGGTGCTCGGTGTTGATGCAAACCCATGTTTTGCCGCCGTCCGTTGAGCGGTAGATGCCCTCCGGATCGGATTCCAGCGGCTTGCCGTAGAAGTAGATCGTATTGACGCCGCCCTGCTTTTCCGGTGCGCCGTATCCGAGTGTCTTGCAGTAATAGACATCCTGCTTTTCGACGGTCACGCCGTCTGCCGTGCCCGGCTTCACGGTCACGCGGTACATTCCGTACCAGCCGCCGCCGAGCATCAGCTGATTCTTTCCGAGGTAGCCGATTCTGCCGGCACTGTCGCACTGATCGTACATACAGATATCGGTCGAGGTGAAGGTTACGCCGCCGTCCGTGCTGACGCAGAACTTATACTGCGCATCCTCGGCATCGGGCTGGTCCTTCGAGTAATGCCACGAGGAGTTGAAATAGGTCGCGTAGGCGTAGACCGTCTTGGGATCGTCCGGCTCGACCAGCAGCATGGTCGATTTGGAGCCGTACTGCGACGGGATGCCCGAACACTTTTTCCAGCTTGCGCCGAAGTCGTCGCTGTAAGAGACATCGCCGCTTTCCTTCGCGGAATTGAAGATGCGGTACACGCCGCTCTTGATTTCGGAGATGGCCACCTTGCCGCCCTTAAAGGCCGGTGTCATGCCCTTCCAGGTTTTGCCGCGGTCGGTCGTATAATAGGCGGAAGCGGTGTTGTTGGTGTCGCCCTCTGCCGTGCGCACCCAGACATCGGTGTTCTGCGGGCAGACGGCGATCGCCGAGGTGCTGCCCATGTTCGGCTGATACTGAATGCCGATCTTGTCGGGCGACTCGTGGATGAAGCCGTCGTAGTCGCCGATGGCGGAGAGGTCCAGACCGTCCGCTGTCGAGGTGAAGTCGAGCGAGACGACCTCCTCGATGCCGTCCGGGTGGAAGGTTGCGACCGGTCCCTCCTCGTAGCCCTTGCCCCAGATGTCATCCCAGCGGAACACGCCGTTTCCGGAGACGACATAGATGCGGTCGGAGTTGGTCGGATCCATCATCATGCTGCCGGACCAGTGGATCGCCTTGCCGTAGATCCAGTCGTGGCCGCCGGTTTTCATGTACTGGAACAGGACATGGTCGGTCATGTCGCCCAGCTCCTCGTCATAAACCCAGACGCCGTCATGCTTGCCGGCGTAGACGGATTCCCAGGTCGCGCCGCCGTCGGTCGAGCGGTACATCCATTCGCCGAAGCAGGCGGTATCCTTGTCCCAGTTCTGGAAGCTCCAGACGCCGCAGGTGGTCGCGTAGAGCTTTTTGGCGTCCTTCGGATCGCTGATGCAGCCGCCGAAGCTGTTTGCGACCGGCGAGATGTCCTCGGTCTTTCCGGTTTTGGGGTTGAGGCGATAGACGCCGCCCGCGCCGTTGTTGAAGAGCAGTCCTGCGACATAGGTAATGAGCAGGTTCCCGTCCGCATCGAAGTTGATGCGCGAGGGATAGACATCGGTCGGCAGGCTCTTGTCCGCGGGGGTGAATTTGTCCGAACCGATTTCGGCAAAGACGAGATTCGTCTGCCCCTTGACCGCCGTGCCGACATAGACCTTGCCGCCGGCGACCGCAACGGTCGAAACGCCGTTCTGCTCGTTGTAAGCCTCGTCATTGCCGGTTGTGCAGGCACGGACGGTATGGCTTGTCCAGAAGGGCCACTTGACGGTGTAGGTGTAGTAGCCGAGGTCGTCATAGCCCTTGACCGGCTTCCAGGTCTTGCCCGCGTCCTCTGAGACGATCAGCGCCGAGCTGCCGGAGGCGACATCGCCGCCGCAGTAGATGCGCTTTGGATTGTCGGGATCCACGGCGATTGCTTCGCCGCACTGCCGGCCGTAGCCGTTCCCGTGAACCTGAATCAGGTCGGTGACATCAATGCTTGTGAAGGTCTTGCCGCCGTCTGTGGTCTTGTAGATCGCGGTGCGCGCGTCGGAGAAGTAGGCACAGCCGCAGAGGAAATAGACGGTGTTGTCATCGGTCGGATCGACACACATCGAATCGACGCTGAGCATTCCCTTGTCGGCCTCGTTGATGAAGCCGAAGAGCTGTTCCCAGCGGTCGGTCTCATAGTTGAACTTGTACGCGCCGCCGACATCGGTGCGGGCGTACATCACCTTTTTGCCGGTGACGATGCCGGAGACAAATCCGCCGCCGCCGATCCGGAGCGCATCCCAGGTCATCGTGTCCGAGATGTCCTTTGTCGCAGCCGCACCGGTCATGCCGGTCTGCGGAACGGCGGTTCCGAGCATGAGCACGGCTGTCAGCACAGAGAGCCTGCGCCGCAGATATCTTTCCTTCATGGTAACTACCCCTTACATCAAATGATTTTTTCTGTTTCTGCAGTCGGTTTATCTGCAGTTTATACCATTATATCATGAGATTCTGCGGTTTTCAATGGAGAATCTGAAGACAGAACTTCATTATTTGAAGCCGGTTTTCCGTGTGCTGCCGGGCCCGCTGCCCGCGGCAGATTCATTTTGTCCGGGGCGGCGCGGCTGCAGAACTGCACAATCCGCATAAAAATCCGAAAAAACAAACAGCCGACACTTGACAAGTTGCAGAATTTTTGTTATAATGACAGTAACCGGCTCCGGGTTCCGGAAGGTGCCTGCGGGAGCCGCATCAAATGTAAAATGTTACATGAAAGCAGGAGGTTTTGAAATGGGTATTTTTTCCAGACTGAGCGATATTCTGAAGGCGAATATCAACGATATGCTCGATAAGGCGGAGGATCCGGAAAAGCTCGTCAAGCAGATCATCATTGATATGCAGAAGGAGCTGACCAAGGCAACACAGGCGCTCGGAAAGGCAGTTGCGAGCGAGCGCATGGTCGAGAAGCAGTACCGCAATGCGTGTGCCATTTCCGCAAGCTGGGAGTCCCGTGCAAAGGCCGCGCTGAAGGCGGGCGACGCAGAGCTCGCAAAGAAGGCACTTGCCAGCAAGGTGAAGGCGGACGAGGATGTCGCCAACTACCGTGAAATGTATGAGACCATTTCAAACCAGACTGAAGCAATCCGCGCACAGGTCGAAGTGCTGAAATCCAAGCTGCAGGAGGCACAGAGCCGTCAGGCTATGCTGATCGCACGCTCGCAGATGGCAGACACCACCAAGGCGCTGGCGCAGACGCTGGGCGGCATTGACACCAAGAGCGGCTTCGACAAGCTCTCCCGCATGGAGGAGAAGATCGAGCGCAAGGAGGCAGAGGCAGCAGCCTTCAGCGAGATCCTCGGCAACGGCAAGCCCGAGGAGGTTGCGACCTTTGAGGAGCTGGAGCGCAATGCCAAGGTCGATACTGAGCTTGAGCGCCTCATGGCAGAGATGGGTATGCTTCCGGCGGCAGCTCCCGCAGATGCAGAGCTGACAGCGCTGGCTGCAGCGGCAGGCGTCGATGTTCCGGCAGCAGCGCCCGCTGAACTTCCGGCAGCCGACACCCCGGATCAGGGTGCCTGAGAGACAGCCGGTGTGCCGCATTGCTGCCGCTGTGTGCAGCGGAGCATGACGGACAGACAGCTTTGAATGATGCGGCACAGTCTCACTGTCAGAGTGGGGCTGTGCCTTTTTCAAAGAGGAACCGGCGCTGCTGCCGATTCCGCGGAAAGGGATGAAAACATGGCAAAAAGACGCAGAATCCGCTGGGACCGCGTCATCATTGCGGGTGCGGTGCTGATCGCACTGATCCTGCTGATGGGCTCCTGTGTCCACAGCTGCTCCGAGGGCGAGGTCAATCTGCCGTCGAACTCGTCCGGCAGCCCGCTGGAGCCGCTTTCGACCGGTAAAAACAGCAATCAGAACAACAGCCAGAGCAGCAAAACAGACGGCAGCGAAAATGTCACCCCCGGAACCCAGAGCTCGCGGCAGGACACGCCGAATGTTCCGACGCTTCCCGCAGACTATGAGCAGTCGCTGCAGCCCGCGGCCGGTGTCTATACCGGCAGTCTGGTGCTGGTCAACGACGCAAACCCCAGCCGGCTTTCCCGTCAGGAGCTGGATTTACAGCAGGTCTGGTATGCCTCTGACCGCCCGGAAAGCCTGATTCTGTCCTATCCGGGATATACCTTCCTGAACCGGACGGCGCTGACGCAGTTCAACCGGATGATGACCGCGTACTATTCCGTCACGAACAATGCCGAGATCATGTTCAACTACGGCTATCTCGAAGCCGGCAAGGAAAAGAGCAATCCCGAATCCGCGACGGGACTGGATGTGCAGCTGCATCTGAAGCTGAAAAACGGCAGCTATGCCTTCATCAGCAATACGGCGCCCTATTCCTGGATCTATGAGCATATGACCAGCTACGGCTATGTCATCCGCTATCCGGAGGAAAAGTCCGGCATCACCGGCGTCAAGAGCGGCGGCTATACCGCCATCCGCTATGTCGGCGTGCCGCACGCATATTATATGTCGCAGAACAATCTCTGCCTGGAGGAATACCTCGATCTGCTGAAGAATCAGTACACATTCGGGCAGGGAATGCTGGAATTCAGCGCCGGCGAGCAGCTTTACCGCGTGTACTATGTGCAGGCGAGCGGCACCGGAGATACCGAGGTGCCCGTTCCGAAGACGCTGCCCTACGATATTTCCGGCAACAACACAGACGGATACATTGTCACAGTCGCGGTCGGCTGACCGCAGGAGAGGAGGCGCACCGATGCCGGTCCGGTTTTCACAGGCGGGGCGGCCGGACGATCTGTTCCGGCGCATCCGTGAACGGTTCTCTGCCGGACGGTACCGCAGAAAGGTCGTCTCCGCAGTCATACTCCCGAAGCTGACCTCGTGCTTCGGCGGCCGTCTGCAAATGCAGCTTCCCGCCGATTTCCGCGTGCGGTCCTATCAGAAGGAACGGGCGGTCTTTTCCGGCACAAAGTCCGGGATGACGCTGACCGCGCTGCGGATGCGCTTTTCCGTGCCGGTGTTCCGGCTGACGGCAGAGGAGCTCTCCGCCGTCATGCAAAAAGCCGGACTGCGCGGGGTGCCGGAGCTGCGGCGCGGATTTCTCCGCCGTGCGCCGACGCTGACCGCTTCGCTCGACGACGCGGTGCTGCACCTGATTCAGGTGCGCGGAACGCTCTATCTGCTGCTGATGACCGGCATCACGCCGGAGAACGGGGCATCCGTTCCGCCCGTGCTCGCGTCCGTGCGCATCCGTCCGGCGCAGAATGCCAAGGAAGATTGAAACGGAGCGAGCCGTCTGCCGTGCGGCAGGCGGCTCGCTTTTTGGAAGAGCGGTTGTCCGGCGGCAGCCGGGGACAGTCCGCATGACCGGAAGGAGAATCACCCTATGAAGCTCGATTTTGAATGCGCGGCACTGGAAGCGGTGCTGTTTGCGGCAGGAGAGCCGCTGGAAACGGCGCGTCTCGCCGAAGCGCTGGAAACAGAGCCCGACACGGTGGCGGACATCGCGGAGCGGCTGGCGTCATTTCTGGAGGAAAGCGGCAGCGCACTGCAGCTGCTGCGTCTGGGCGGCAGCTATCAGCTCTCGACGACGGCCGTCCATGCCAATTCCGTCCGCAAGGCGCTGGAGGTGAAGCGGAATACCCCGCTCTCCAATGCCGCGATGGAGGTGCTGACCATCATCGCGTACAATCAGCCGGTCACAAAGGGCTTTGTCGAGCGCGTCCGCGGTGTGGACAGCGGCTCTGTCGTCAACACGCTGACCGAGCGCGGCCTGCTGGAAGAGGCGGGACGCATCGAGGTGCCGGGGCGGCCGGTCACATACCGCACCACGGCGCAGTTTCTGCGCTGCTTCGGGCTGCAGTCGCTGGACGAGCTGCCGCCGCTGCCGTCCAATGCCGAAGCGGATCCCTTTGCGGTGGAATCCGCCGGGGACGAGCTGACCGCCGAGGACGCCGCGGAGCTGCCGCAGAACGAAAATCTCGAAACCATTGAGCAGGAGGACGGTGCAGAGCCCGCACAGCCGGAGAGCTGACCGTTTTCCCGCCGTCACCTGCAAAGGAGAATGCCGCATGAAACACAGACTGCCGGCAGTATTCCTGCCGCTGCTGCTCCTGACCGGCTGTATTTCCAAAGCGGATCAGGAGCCGCCGACACGCACCGCAGAGATCTTTGCGATGGATACCTACATGACGCTCAAGGCCTGCGGCGCGGGCGCCGAGGCTGCGCTGGATGCCGCGTCTGCCCGGATTCAGGAGCTGGACGATCTGTTTTCCGTCACAAAGGAGGACAGCGACATCAGCCGGATCAACCACGCCTGCGGGATGCCGACCGTAGTCCGCAATGAAACCGCGGCCGTCATCGGCACCGCACTGGCCGTCGGGGCGGACACCGGTTATGCGCTCAACATCGCGCTGTACCCCGTGCTGCGAGCATGGGGCTTCACGACCGGCAGCTATCAGATTCCGGCGCGGGAGACACTCGACACGCTGCTCGCTTCGGCCGATCCGAAGCGCATCACGGCGGACGGGAGCGTTGTCGTCGTCCCGCAGGGCTATGAGCTGGACCTCGGCGCCGTCGCAAAGGGCTATACCGGCGATCAGGTGACGGAAATTTTCCGGCAGTTCGGCCTCACATCGGGCATCGTCAGTCTGGGCGGCAATGTGCAGGCACTCGGCACGAAGCCGGACGGCAGCAAGTGGACGGTCGGCATCGCAGATCCCGAAAAACCGGACAGCCTGCTCGGCAAGGTCGAGGTTGAGGACTGCGCGGTCATCACATCGGGCAGCTATGAGCGGTACTTTGAGGGCGAGGACGGCAAACGATACTGGCATATCCTCGATCCGGCGGACGGCTGTCCCGCCGACAACGGGCTCAGCTCCGTGACGGTCATCGGCAGGAACGGCGCACGCTGCGACGCACTCTCGACGGCGCTGTTTGTCATGGGGACGGAGCCGGCGAAGACCTACTGGCAGAAGCAGCGCAGCTTTGAGATGATTCTCGTCACCGACGACGGGCATATCTTTGTCACGGAGGGCATCGCGTCCGACTTCCGGACCGAAAACGGGAAAGAGGCGGAGATTCTGCATGGCGGCAGTTAAGGCGAAGCGCATGGCCGTCACCGCGGCGGCAGGCGCCGTATTTGCCGTTTCGCTGGTGCTGTCCGTCAGATTTTTCCGGAAATCGCCGCATACGCTGGTCGAAATCGTGCAGGACGGCACGGTCATCCGGACGGTCGATCTTTCGGCTGCACCGGACGAAACTATCCGCATTGAGCGGCGGGACGGGCAGTCCTACAACCTCGTCCGCATCGAGAACGGGGAGATTTTCGTGCAGGAGGCGGGCTGTCCGGATCAGACCTGTGTTCACATGGGAAAGCTGCATTCGGATGCGCTGCCGATCATCTGCGTGCCGAACCGGCTGATCATCCGCTTTGCGGAGGAGGACGGCACATGAGTACGCGGCGCACGGTGACGCTCGCCGTGCTGACGGGGCTCGCACTGATTTTATTCGTGTTGGAGCTGCGGCTGCCGAATCTGCTGCCGGTTCCCGGCTTCAAGCTGGGGCTTGCAAACATCGTGACGGTGTATGCGGTCTTCCGGTTTTCGCCGAAGGAGACGGCGCTGATCGTGACGGCACGGGTGCTGCTCGGCGCGATGTTCTCCGGCAATCCGTCCGCGCTGATTTACAGTGCGGCGGGAGCGTTCTGCTGTCTGGCGGGCATGATTGCCCTGCGGAAGATTCTGCCGGCGGAGCGCATCTGGCTGTGCAGCGTGATCGGCGCGATGCTGCACAATACGGGACAGACTGCGGCGGCTTGTGCGGTGATGCGTTCGGCAGCGCCGGCGGTATATCTGCCGGTTCTGCTTGCGGCGGGCATGACAGCGGGGCTGTTCACCGGCCTGACGGCGCAGTTTCTGGTCAAACGGGCCGGCGCCGGAAACCGGAACGGAAGGTTCGGTTGAGCCTTTTGCGCGGAGCCCGAAACACTCCCGACCGGCAGCGTCTCAGAAAAGGTATGTCCTTTGAAACCCCGTTATGGAGCAAGAATACAGCCCGCCCGTTTTTGTACGGGCGGGCTTTTTGCGTGTCAGTTTACAGTGTGACAGGGCCGGCAAGCGCCTGCAGCATCATGCTGAGGTCTCCGGCGGTCAGGGCGCTCCGGTCGCCGTCTGTCTCGGCGTTCATCAGTCCCTGTGCCGTGACCGCGACCGCATCCTCTGCGAGATACCGCGCCAGCAGCACACAGTCCGCAATCGAAAAGCTGCCGTTGCAGTCGATGTCGCCGCGCACGGACGACGGCACCGGCTCCACCAGATAGCTGTCGCCGAGTGAGTCGCCCTCATCGGTGAAGAATGTGATCTGCACCTTCTGATCCGGCGTGACCTTTGCATCGACGATGATATCCGTCCGTCCGGTTCTTGCGGTATAGTTTGCCTTTGCCTGCGCCTTCAGCGTCTCCAGCGAAAGCGCGCCCTCCGGAAGCTCCGGCGCCGCATTCAGATCAATCGGCAGGCCTCTCTCGTCGGTGCCCTTCAGCGTAAAGGGGTTGATTTCATATTCAGAGCCCTGCTTACTCCGGAACATGGCCATGCCGTTCTCCTGCACACCGAGTACATAGCAGTCGGTGGTGCTCAGCGTTATGTGCCGGACCGCTTCCTCATACTTCATGCACTGCTCCCGCACCTGCGAGGCGAAGCGGAACTGCGCTGCATCGGCCGGCGTCAGCCCCTCCATGGGCGTGAGCGGATAATAGCTCATATTGTCGATGTTGAGCTCCTGAATGCCATCCGGCGAGACGGTGAAGAATGCAGAGTACTTGTCACCGTCGAGATCCAGTTCCACATTTTTGTCTGCATCGACAGTATAGGTGAACGGGATCTTGTCAAACTCCGCGAGGCCGCCCAGTGTGTTTGTCTGGAAGCCGAGCATCATGCCGGACGCGTTGTCGTCGTTGAAAACCACATAAAAGTCATATCTCGTTGACGCATAGATGCCGGGCTTGATGTGGTCAACCTGCTCCGACAGCAGATTGAATGTGCCGTTCATTCCCGGTTCCGGGCCGAATGCGCTGGAAAGACCGGTGGCCAGATTGACCGTAAAGGTGTTGCATCTTTCCTCCTCGCCGACCGCGTAGAAATCGAAGGCTGCCGCGTTGAGGACATAAACCGACGCATCGGTTTTCCCGATTGTCAGGCCGGTGCGCCGCTCAAGCAGTGCGCGGGCCACGGGCAGCAGCTCATTGACCGCATGGAACGGCAGCTCTTCCAGCGTTTTGGGCATATCGTAGCGGCTGTAATAGTCCATCGACCGGCTCTCCTCCGAGTCGCCCTCATAATAGGTGATATCCTCGTCGTTCTTGAAGAAGATTCTTCTCGTGATCGTCTCGTCCGGCGAGGTCATGGTCAGAACGCGGTCCTTCAGCGAGTACCGGTAGGTCTTGACAGAGCCGTCAAAGTAGTCTGCCACGCGAACCTGATTGCCGCTGAACTCCATCAGGCCGCGGTTGATATCGTTCCAGAGGCCCTCCTTAATCCGCATTTCCGCGCCGCCCTCGGACAGAACCTCAGCGTTGTTCAGCGCCTTGTCCAGCACCGTAAAGCTGTAATCCGTCAGGTCGGTGACATCGTATTCCACATGGCAGATGCCGGAGGCGTCCGGTGTCAGCGGAATCATGTCGGAATAATTGTAGATGCCGTCATCCTGCATTTTATGGTATCCGGTCAGCATCTCGCAGACATACGGCACCGGCTTGTCGGAGCCTTTGTAATACGGGAGGTCGTTGCCGTCGCGCAGCTCGCAGTAATACAGGAACAGCTCCATGGCAGAGAACGAATCCGCCTTCTCCTCTTTTTCCTCCATCTCCTCCCCGCTGCGGTTGCCGACGAGGAACACGCAGTCGAGCGCGCCGTTGTCCGTGATGTCCATTTTCAGAATCTTCCGGCCGTTTTCGGTGACGAGCGTATCGGTCACCTGCGGCGCCGTTTTGTCGATATGGAGCGGGAAATCCAGCGTCTGCGCAGGCTTCTGCGAGCCGGCAAAGTTGATCCGGAAGTCCACATGAATCGTGTAGTCGCCCTCCTCATAGTCCTTCATGTCCTCCTCGACTGAGATGACCTCCCGCGGGTGCATCCGCTCCATGAGCTCCTGATTGTTGTACGGCGGCATCAGCTCCGTTTCCGTCTCGTACCGGACCTTGCCGTTTCCGTCCGTGATTTGCAGCGTCGCCTTTGCCTGCCGCCGGTTTTCAAAGTGCAGCTGGTTGATCTGGTCTGCAATCGCGTCGCCGTTCGGGGAGAGCCACAGGTCCTGCGTGCCGAACTGCAGCCGCGACAGTTCTTCCTCGGTTGCGTAATCATAAAACTTTTCAAAGTAATCAAAGTCGTTCTCAGGAGAGACTTCTTCCTTCGGAATCCGTGAAAGGATCGTCTGAATCATCGGGAACGCTTCGCTCAGCGGAAGACCGGGTACGAACATCCCCTGCCCGAACTGCACCAGCGCACCGGCATTGTCCTCCCGGATGACCGGAAGCTCCACCCATTTTCCGTAATAGCCGCAGACGGGAACGGAGATGTCCGGGCAGTTTTCCGCGCCGGAGAGCATCAGGTAGCCTTCAATGAAAAAGCCGTTCCTGAACAGCTCCGAGATGGATGCGGTCTGTGCTGCGTCAAGCGAAACGCGGACTGTCACGGTCTTTGCCTTGCCCGCGCCGACCGATTTCAGGGCGGAGAGATCGACTGTGCTGCGGAGCTCGCGCTGCCCGCTGATGATGTCGCAGCGGTACGGCTCGTAATACTCGGTATCGTCGGTCGTCAGGCACAGCTTTGCATCGGAGAAGGTCACATCCTCGCCGCTCAGGTTTCTGAGCTGAACGGCAAAGGAGAAGCTGTCGCCGTTTCCGTCAAAGAGGTTGACCTTGCCGTCGCCCTCTGAATTGGTGAGCAGGACTTTGCTCTGCATGGCACGGTCGAGCGAGACCTGACCGGCGCCCTGCCGTCTCGGCGAGACGAGCAGACCGTTTTCCTCATAGGGAACCGCCGTGTCCATCATCAGCGCACGGATATACCGGAGCAGCTCGGTGCCCTCCGCCTTCACGCCCTGCTTTTTCAGATACTGCCGGATCAGTGCCGTGCAGCCTGCCATATACGGGGACGCCATCGAGGTGCCGGACAGAATCTCCGTTCCGCCGTCATATGCCGCAGACTCGACATTTCCGCCGATGCCCGTGATATCGGGGCGCAGATCAAGCGAATGGCTCATGCCCCATGAGGTGTAAAAGCTCATCTTGTTCTCAGACTTCTGCGTGACGGTCGAGCCGATATTTTTCAGTACCTTGTCCGATGCCGCAAGGAGCAGCGCGCCCTGCGCCTCCGATACGGCGGCAGTCGGCACGAGCGCCTGGTTGCCGTAGACCGGGTAATTCTCACCTTCTGTAAAGCTTTCCTCGTTTATGACGACCAGGCCCAGCGCAGAGCACTTTTCGGCGACGGTTTCCATGGCGTCGATCGGGAGATAGCCGCGGCGCACCAGCATGATCTTTCCGGAGTAATCCGGCGGAGTTTCTGTCAGCACATCCTCAGAGGTCAGCTCGCCGCAGTCAATATATTCATACGAGCCCTTTTCCAGATGGTCGGTCAGATAGTCGATCCGGCCGGTGCGGTATTCGTAAAACGGCGAAAAAACGATCTGCTGATCGCCGAGCATCAGCACACCGCGCTGGTAGCTGATGCTGTTGTCGGCAGAGGCCACCACAAAGGCACAGCTGTCCTTCTCGGTCTTGTCGTCGATCGTCGAGACATCCGGACTTTCCGGGAAATTCTTGCGGTTCATGGACTGTGTGCCGTTGTCTGCATTTCCGGCGGAGATGCAGATCGAGATGCCGGCCTGATCGGCAGCCTTTAACACATCGGCAAAAATGTTGTCACCGTAGGTCTCCACCAGGCTGCCCCAGCTCATGTTGATGACATCGGCCTTCAGCACGACGGCATCTTCGAGGGCCTGCAAAGCGGCTTCGGAATCAATGTAATGGCGGTTAACGCTGACACCCATGAACACGATCTGCGCGTCCTTCGCAATGCCGGCGACCTTTCTGCCGGCGTCCGTGACAAACTCATTGCCTGCCGCAATGCCGCTGACATGGGTGCCGTGGTACGATAGGGGATCGGACACGCCCTCGTAGGGATCGTCTACATAGTCGATCACATACGGCAGCTTGCTGCTCAGATAGGTCTTTTCCGGATCGAGCTCCCGGTGCAGCACATTTTTGCCGATGATATCCGTGATATCGGTCTTGCTGAGCTTCGTCTCCACGGTGTCCGGCAGCGCCGCAAACATCGGGTGGTCGGTGCAGAGCTCTGAGTCGATCACGGCGATGACCTGTCCCTCGCCCGTGCAGCCGGTCTCCTCCTGAAATGCCGGCACGCCGCTTAAAGACGGCGCATTTGCCATCTGCGGCACCTGTACCTCCGGCAGCAGCCGGACGGATTCGACCGCGGTCAGCGCCTCGACCTGCGGGATGAGGTTTTTGGGCAGCATACAGCTGAAGCCGTTGATCAGCACATCATAGCTTGCGCCGACCTCCAGCGCCGGATAAAACGACCGGATCTGCTTTTGCACACGCGCCTGCTGGGCTTCGACGGTTTCTGCCGCCTCCGCAGCCGCCTCGGTGTCCAGCGCCTCGCTGCCGACCTGTTCGAGCAGAGACGCGCCGCAGAGCTTCACGACGACCTTGACCGGCGTGCTGTCCGCGGAATCAGACACCGCGGCCGCCGGAGCAGGCTGCGCATAGGCCGACGCCGGCAGAGACGAGACCGTCAGCGATGCGGTCAGCATCAGCGCGGCCAGAACGGATTTCAGTTTCAGTGACATTGTTGGATACCCCCTGTTGTGTATTTGTATTCTGAGTTGATACAGCTGTTTGATGCGTCAGACAAAGTATATCAGACGGCGGAGTTTCCGGAGCGCGGGCGTTTCAGATCGTCCGTGTCCAGCATGACGGTAAACGGCCCGTCATTGCGCAGGTCCACATCCATGTGCGCACCGAACACGCCGCAGTCCACATGGGGGATCACTGCTCTGCACCGGCTGAGGAACAGCTCATAGAGCCGGTTTGCCTCGTCGGGCTTTGCGGCGTGCGAAAAGCTCGGCCTTGTCCCCTTGCGGCAGTCCGCACACAGCGTAAACTGTGAAATGACCAGCAGCGCCCCGCCGACATCCGTGATGCTGCAGTTCGTTTTCCCCTCGGCATCCGGAAACAGCCGCAGCTTTAAGAGCTTGTCGGCCAGCAGTGTGACCTCGCTGTCGGTGTCCGACTCCGTCACGCCCAGCAGCACGAGATATCCCTTCTCAATCTGTCCCGTGACGGCGCCGTCCACGGTGACGGCGGCGTGTGCGACTCTCTGGATCAGTGCGCGCATAGAATCCTCCTTTTCTGCGGGTTATCCGCTGTAATACAGCGCCCGCAGATCTTCAAAGCGCAGATCGGGCTCCTTCCGGAAAAAGAGCTTTTTTCTGCATTCTCCATAGGGCGCGCTGACAAAATTGCAGACGATCTGCTCATAATACCATGCGCCCGTTTCATAATATGTACCGCGTGCATTCAGCAGGATCCTGCCGTATGCACCGTCCGTCAGAAGCATTTTCCTGTGAAACGGCTCCCGGATGTCCCTGCGGTATAATACGGCATAGCCGTCTTCTTCCTGCGTCACGGCGATCCGCGCCCCGAAGGGCAGGCTGCCGTCTGTCCGCAGCGCCTCCGCGCCGTATGCACGCAGCGTTTCCTGCTCGCGCAGCAGACCTTTTTCCGTCTGCCGGATCTGTACCGTGTGGTGCAGAGCCGCATTTTCCGGCGGAACCGCCCGCGTGATCTCCCGGAAGCGCACGGCACTCCGCTGTGCGGCAAATCTTGCAGACCGGACATCCTTGTGCCAGCGCAGTACGACCGTCTGAACGAACAGCATCACGCGTCCCCGAAGACGGTCTTTGCGAAATCGACCGATGCCTTGGCATCCTTTGCATAGCAGTCCGCCCCGATCGTTTCGGCGTAATCGGCCGTCAGCACCGCGCCGCCGACCACGGTTTTGCAGCCCGGATACTGCTTGTGCAGCAGCTTGATGGTCTCCTCCATCGCGCCGACCGTGGTGGTCATCAGCGCGGAGAGCCCGACCAGCTTCACCTGATGCCGGATCGCCGCATCGACAATGACCTGCGGCGGAACATCCTTGCCGAGGTCGATGACATCGTAGCCGTAGTTTTCCAGCAGCAGCTTGACAATGTTCTTGCCGATGTCGTGGACATCGCCCTGCACGGTCGCAATGACGATCTTGCCCTTGCCGCCGGCTGCCCCCTGCGAGGCCATATGTGCCTTGAGCACGCCGAAGGCGCTCTGCGCCGCCGTCGCCGCCTGAATGAGCTGCGGCAGGAACAGCGTGCCCTTTTCATATTCCGCGCCGACCGCATCCAGCGCCGGAATCAGCATTTCGTTGACGATCTGCATGGATTCATGTGTTTCCAGTGCCTCCTGCGTCAGTCTGGCCGCATCCTGTCTGAGGCCGTGTGCCACCGCCGCTTCGAGTGTCATCTCGCCGGAGCCGGCCGCGGGAACGGCAGCCGTCTGCGCCGGAGCGGCGTCGCGGTACGCCTCGATGAACATTTCGCAGTTCGGATCAAAGCCGCCGAGCATCCGGAAGGCGCGGACCGTGTCCGTCATGCCCTCCGCCATCGGGTTGATGATCGGGAGCGTCAGGCCGTTCTGCATCGCCATGCAGAGGAAGCTCCGGTTGATGAGCGGACGGTTCGGCAGACCGAAGCTGATGTTGGACACGCCGAGCACGGTTTGCAGCCCCAGTTCCTCGCGGACGCGCCGCACAGCCGTCAGTGTCTCGACAGGGCCCTCCGAGCCGGTCGAGGCGGTCAGCGTCAGGCAGTCGAGGAACACATCCTCCCTGCGGATGCCGATTTCCAGCGCGCGTTCCAGGATGCGCTGGCCGATGCGGAACCGTTCGGAGGATGCCGCGGGAATGCCGTTTTCGTCCAGTGTCAGTCCGACGATCGCCGCGCCGTAATGCTTGACCAGCGGCAGGATCGTTTTCAGGGATTCCTCCTTGCCGTTGACGGAATTGACGATTGGCTTGCCGGGGTAGATGCGCAGCGCGGCCTCCAGTGCGGCGGGATCCGAGGAGTCGAGCTGCAGCGGCAGATCGGTGACCTCCAGAATGGCCTGCACCGCCTGCGGCAGCACCGCGGCCTCGTCGATGCCGGGGGTTCCGACATTGACATCGAGAATATCCGCGCCGGCGTCGGTCTGCGAGATCGCCTCGCCGCGCAGATAGTCAAAATCGAGATCGAGCAGCGCCTGCTTCATGCGCTTTTTGCCGGTCGGATTGATCCGCTCACCGATGACACGCGGCATATCGAGCAGCACGGTGCGCGTTCCGGAGCAGACAGCCGCCTTCGGATGCACGACGGGACGCCCGCGGCGGCGGGTTCCGAGCACCCGGACGGTTTCCGCGATAAACGCCGGCGTGGTGCCGCAGCAGCCGCCGAAGAACTGCACGCCGCAGTCCGCATAGGCGGGCATGAAGCTGGCGTATTCCTCCGGTGTAATGCTGTATGCCCCGGTGACGGGATCGGGCAGGCCGGCATTTGCCTTTGCAATCAGCGGCAGGCTTGTCCAGGCGGCAAGCTCCTGCATCAGCGGGAGAATTTCCCGCGGGCCGAGCGAGCAGTTGATGCCGATTGCCGCCGCGCCGAGCGCTTCCAGTGTCATCGCCATCGCCGAGATCGGACATCCGGTGAAGGTGCGTCCGTTCTCGGTAAAGGTCATCGTGACGAGCACAGGCAGGTCCGTATGCTCTCTGGCGGCCAGCAGCGCGGCCTTGGTCTCCAGCAGGTCGCTCATCGTCTCGATGACAATGAGGTCTGCGCCGGCTGCCGCACCGGCCTCGCAGGACACGCGGTAGGCTTCGTAGGCGGCATCAAAGGTCAGTGTGCCGACCGGCTGCAGAAGCTGTCCGGTCGGGCCGACATCCAGCGCGACGCAGGCACGGTCGCCGACGGCCTCTTTTGCCAGCTTTACCGCGGCACGGATGCTCTCTGCGGCATCGACGCCGGTGCCGGCGATCTTCAGCGGATTTGCGCCGAAGGTATTGGCGTAGACTATCTGGGAGCCGGCCTCCGCATAGGCTCTGTGAACGGCAGCCACGCGCTCCGGCTCCGTCAGGTTGAGCCGCTCCGGCAGCTCGCCGGGTTTGAGGTGCAGCATGGTACCCATACCACCGTCCAGAAACACAAATTCATTCAGCAACAAAGCGCGAAAATCCATATCTACCTCCGCGGGATATCCCCGCCGGTTCCGTGACCGTTTCTGAGTATCATTATAGCATATCAAAGGCAAAAAAACAATAGTGCAGACAGCAAAAAAGGCGGATGCCCCGCAAAGGGCATCCGCCTGTCATTCTGTCAGGAGCACATCTGTACATATTCCGGCATATAGTACACACCGAAATCGTACCGGTCCAGATCCGGCTTGATGATATAATCCATATTAAACGGAGCATCCGGAGAGTCCAGCGACGGACAATCGGTCGTCGATCCGGTGCGCGGAGAGAAGCCGCCGCGCTCCACGGACTTGAGCGGATAGCCGCCCAGATACTCGTTGTCGAGGTCATTCGCACAAATGACACCCTTGACCAGATAATCTTCGATCATCGCACACCAGCAGGTCGAACCGTTGCTGTTGTAAAGACGGAACATCCGCTGCATCAGTCTCGTGTTGTCCGTAATCGCGCCGTCGGAGCCGCTGCCGTCATCCAGTCTCGGAATTATGGTGTCATCCTTCGCGGCAGGGTTGCCGCCGGGAGCGGTACGGTATTCGTAAGCACCGCCGTCCTTCTTGTATTCCAGCTTCGCGCAGGCCCTGATGATCTTGCCGTCCACTGCGCATATCACAATGGAGGATTTGTCAGTCAGGAGCGGATTGCTTTTATCGAGCACGCCGCCGGCGTTTGGCTTAAAGCGGTTGCCGTACAGGTCACTGGTTTCAGAGGTGCGGTCGGAGAATTCGATCTCCTGGCAGATCGTCTGCAGCGAATTGAAAATGACGCGGGCGTCTGCGTTGGAAGCGTTCAGGCGGCTGCGTGTCAGATACCGGTTGATGGCCGGCAGGAACACGCCCGCAATGATGGCGATGATGGCGATGACGATGACCATTTCGATCAGGGTAAAGCCATGCAGCACCCTCTTCTTCAGTTTCATATGAAAAACCCCCTTTTGCCGATCATTCGGTTGAATCAGGTTCGGTAGAAACATAAATACCTGATAGTACAGTATTAGTATAGCATATCTGCGGCGAAAAGTCAAGAGAAAATGAACAAATTGTTAAGAGCAAAGCATCCAAATCCCAGCAGTACTCTTCGTGCAAATCGCCGAAAACCGAACGGACGGCCGCAGGGCTTATACTTTTTCCAGGGAACGGATGCGTGTGAGCAGCACCGAATACGGCGAGAAAACCGGATGCGGTCCGAACGGGGACTCCTCAGGCGCGCAAAGAACCGGCTCCGTCCCGTCCGGTGCAGCGGCAGGCAGGCGCAGGACGCACACAACCCGGCCGTCGTCGTTCCGGCGAATCAGCTCGGCACCGAAATACGAGCAGAATCTGTCGGTCAGCACACTCTCGGAAACTGCCGTGGGATCCGGTGCCGGCCGGTGCAGCAGCGGATCCGCCGGCGTATCGAACGGATGGAATGTGAGCGTGATCTCATGGAACCCGTCCGTCTTCTGCAAGGTGATGTCGCAGCCGGTACGGTTCGCCGCACCGCCCTGTCCGGAGATGAAAATGCTGAGCAGTGCCATTTCCAGTCTGGCGGGATCGACACGGGAGAAGGCATCCTGCGGGAGCTCCTTTGCGAACACGGCAAACCAGCCGAACGCCGCTTTCGTCAGCTGCTTCGCAAATTTATCCGCGATGGCGGAGATGTTCACCGGCGGCAGGAAGGATGCCCCGCCGCGCTCCGCCATTTCATACCAGAGCAGCTCGGAGCCGCAGACCTGCTGCCGCAGAATGCACTGACAGGCCGCACGGATCTCAGCCGACTTGGCGCTTTCCTCGTATCTGTCCTCAACATCGTTCAGAGCAGCGAGGATCCGGCGCGCCGCGCCGCCGCAGACCTCGTCATTCGCCGCGAGCAGCGAACGGAACTCCGGAACGGTCAGCGGACGGTCCGTCGGCAGCTGCCGGAACCGCAGGACAAAGAAGACTTCCTCGTCCTGCATCATCGCCTGTGCCGTACACATCGTGGCAGGCAGATAGTCCGGAATTATAAACTCTCCGTTCCGGGGAATGACCGGTGTGTCGCAGCCAAAGACGCTGCTGCGGAGCCGCTGAAGCAGATCTTCCGATGCCGCATCGGTTGTCCAGAGCAGTTGTGCCTGTTCGTCTGCCGCACAGACCGTTTCTCCGTCGGGTGTGCGTCCGAAGAGCTGATTCAGGGCAGCGACGGTTTCCGGTTTCAGAACCATAAAGACCTCCCCACCAGCAGCGGTGTGTTCCGGCACGCTGCTGAAATGTAATTTGTTTCATCACGCCGCCGGAAAAACGGCAGCTTCCCTTTTAGTATAACATGAATCGGCGCAGGATTCGAGGGGTAAAACAGATATTCAGCGAAATCAACAAAAAAACACGGTTTATACTATGCGGGATAAACAAAAAATCTGACCGTTCCCGGCGTCCGGCGTCCCGGCGGGTTCCGGAATAATTGCCAAAAATCGGCAGCAGAATGAAGCCGCTTTCATAAAATTGCAGGGAATTTTCCGTTCACCGTTATTTTTTTGTCAAAGTGCTTGCAATTCCGGCGGAAATGGTGTAAAATATAGGTATCATCTTTATTAGGAGGTAATTCCCATGTCTGTTAAAGTTGCTATCAACGGTTTCGGCCGCATCGGTCGTCTGGCATTCCGTCAGATGTTCGGCGCTGAGGGCTATGAGGTCGTCGCAATCAACGACCTGACCAAGCCGTCCATGCTCGCACATCTGCTCAAGTACGACACTGCTCAGAAGGGCTACTGCGGCATCATCGGCGAGAACCTGCACACGGTCTCCGCTGACGATGAGGCCGGCACCATCACGGTGGACGGCAAGACGCTGAAGATCTACGCAAAGGCAAACGCTGCTGAGCTGCCGTGGGGCGAGATCGGTGTCGATGTCGTTCTGGAGTGCACCGGCTTCTACTGCTCCAAGGAGAAGTCCCAGGCTCACATTGATGCAGGCGCGAAGAAGGTTGTCATTTCTGCTCCGGCAGGCAACGATCTCCCGACCATCGTGTTCTCCGTCAACGAGAATACCCTGACCAAGGACGACACGATCATTTCCGCTGCATCCTGCACCACCAACTGCCTCGCTCCGATGGCAAAGGCTCTGAATGACTACGCTCCGATCCAGTCCGGTATCATGAGCACCATTCACGCTTACACCGGCGACCAGATGATCCTCGACGGCCCGCACCGCAAGGGTGATCTCCGCCGTGCCCGCGCAGGCGCTGCCAACATCGTTCCGAACTCCACCGGTGCTGCAAAGGCAATCGGCCTGGTCATTCCGGAGCTGAACGGCAAGCTCATCGGCTCTGCACAGCGCGTTCCGGTTCCGACCGGCTCCACCACCATTCTGACCGCTGTTGTCAAGAAGGCCGGCCTGACCAAGGAAGGCATCAACGCTGCCATGAAGGCTGCTGCTTCCGCTTCCTTCGGCTACAACGAGGAGCAGATCGTTTCCTCTGATGTCATCGGCATGACCTACGGTTCTCTGTTCGATGCAACCCAGACCATGGTCGCAAAGATCGCTGATGATCTCTACGAGGTTCAGGTCGTTTCCTGGTACGACAACGAGAACTCCTACACCAGCCAGATGGTCCGCACCATCAAGTATTTCGCAGAGCTGGGCTAATCCGGACAGCGTCCGGCGGCGTTTCGGGATTTCAGCAAACTGACAACAGATTGTCTGCTTCCCAACCGGCTGCGAAACGGTAAGCTGATACAAAGTGCCCGCTGTACTGCAATAGTACGGCGGGTGCTTTTATTTTTCAGATGATCGGACACATCCGGCGGAATATCGTAATGGGAGAAGCAACGTCAAAGAAGCCGCGATCAGCAGCGTGTGCACCGAAAAACGGAAGGACTTCGCCAGCCGCCCCCGCTTATTTTACGGACAATGTAACACAAGCGCATCAGATGCCGACTATATAGACAGAGAGATCTCCGGAAAGGCGGTGTTTGCAACGGAAGATCAGAAAATCATAGCGCTGTTTTTCGCGCGGGACGAGCGTGCCGTTGCGGAAACCGCAGAAAAATACGGTGCGCTCTGTATGCGCATCGCTGAACAGATACTCGGCAGCCGTGCAGATGCGGAGGAGGTCGTCAATGACGCCTACTTCCGGCTCTGGAAGGCAATTCCGCCGACAAACCCGGTCCATTTTCAGGCATTCGTCCTGACGCTGACACGCCGCGCTGCACTCGACCGCGCCGATCAGCTCAGCAGAAAAAAGCGCAGCGGCGACCGCTATGCAGCCGCGCTCTCTGAGCTGGAGCAGGTCATCGCATCGCCGGACGATGTCCAGCGGCAGACCGAACAGCAAGCCGTCAGTGAAGCGATCGGCAGATTCCTGGACGATCTGCCCGAACAGCAGCGCAGTATGCTGCTGAAACGGTACTGGTACCTGATGACGGCGCGGGAGATCGCAAGGGAAATGCAGCTTCCGGAAACCCGTGTGCGCGTCACGCTGATGCGCCTGCGGAACCGGCTGCGGGAGTATCTCGAAAAGGAGGAATTGCTATGAAGGCAGCAGACCTGATGCGTGCAATGGATGCGCGACCGGATGCGCTGGAAGCAGCCGCACCGTCCCCGCGCAATGGCGACCGCAAGCCGGATATCAGCGCGGTACTCGGCAAAATCCGCGGCGATCAGCAGCAGAGCGATATTCAAGCACCTGCTGTAAAAATTGAACAGGCAAAGCGTCCGCGGCTGATTCCGGCACTGTTGGCAGGATGCAGTATCGCGGCATGTGCAGCCGTCGTGACCGGGCTTGCGTTTTTCATCCGCGATTCGCACGGCACAGCGGAGCAAAGCAGCGACGTCGCCATGATGCAGGACA
>JAILIG010000119.1 GCA_024695445.1 Oscillospiraceae bacterium | reverse complement strand
GGCGAAAAGGTTTCCATCACCGGTTTCGGTACTTTCGAGGTGCGTGACCGTCCTGCAAAGCAGTGCATTAACCCGGCTACCAAGAAGCCGATGACCACGAAGCCCTGCAAGGCACTGGCATTCAAGGCCGGCAAGACGCTGAAGGATAAGCTGAATACCCCGGCAAAGAAGTCCAAGAAGAAGTAATTTTCTTAACCGAGCTCTAAGGAGGAATTACGATGCCTAGAACGAAGAAGGCTGCTCCTGTCGAGGAAGCTGTTGTGAAGACTGAGGAAGTTGCTGCGGCTCCTGCGGCTGAGGCGAAAAAGCCTGCTGACAAGAAACCCGCTGCGAAAAAGCCGGCAGCAAAGAAGCCGGCTGTGAAGAAGGCTCCCGCAGAAAAGAAAGCTCCTGCGAAGACTGCGCGCGCTCCGAAGAAGGCCGCTGCTGCTGTTTTCGTGCAGTACGCCGACAAGCAGGCGACTCCGGAGGAACTGGCAGAACGCGCGAAAGCGGACTGGACTGCCAAGGGCAACGATCTGGCTGCAATGAAGAAGATCGCTGTGTACTTCAAGGCAGATGACGGCATGGTCTACTATGCCGTGAACGAGGACGAGAACTCCGGTTCTTTCGCGTTCTGATTCGGAAGATCCAATAAGAAGAAAGCACACTGTTCCAAATGCGGAGCAGTGTGCTTTTTGTATATCCGCGCAGCATTTGCATATACTCACTGCAAAGGGGGGCGGTAAAATGCGTCAGAAGCAACCGCTGCGGCTGTATCTGATGATGTCACTTCTGTTTCTCGGCATGATCGGAATGCTGCTTCAGCTATACCGGATTTCGGAAAGCGGGGATGCGGTGCAGGCGGGTGTGCGGCAGGGAAAATATCATTTGCAGGTGCCGCTTGCGGAAGGGATGGTTTATGACCGCTTTCTGCGTCCGCTGCATCAGACGGAGGACAGGCTGCTTGCGGTCGTCAGTCCGACGCCGGAAACTGTTGCGGCGATTCTGCCGAAGCTGCGGGACAAAACCGCTGTATCAGATCAGCTTAAATCGGTTTCACCGTTTGTCTGCGAGCTGACGGAAACGGTGACCGAAACGCCGAATCTGCGCGTGCTGGAAGGGAAAACCTGCAGAAGCGGCCCGCAGACAGCACAGCATCTGCTCGGCTACCGGCAGAACGGAAAGGGCGTGGCCGGACTGGCGGCGTCGTTTGACAGTCTGCTGACCGGATATGATTCTGCTGCGGATGTGATGTTCACCGTGGATGCTCGCGGTGCGGCACTCCCCGGAGATGAGAGCAGTCTGCAAATGAACCGGGAAGCAGGCGGCGGACTGGTCACGGCGCTGGATGTTCAGGTACAGAAAATCGCCGAAACGGCTTTGCGAACCGTGCTGCCGAACGGCGGAGCAGCCGTTGTGCTGGACAGTGAATGCGGAGACATTCTGGCGTGTGCGAGCGTGCCGGTTTACAATCCAGATGATCTGGCGGCGTCTTTGGATGATCCGGGTTCGCCGTTTCTGAACCGTGCGCTGTGCGCATACAATGTCGGCTCCGTGTTTAAGCTTGCCGTTGCGGCGACCGCGCTGGAGTGCCGGCCGAATGCGGAGTACTGCTGCGAGTGTGAGGGCAGTACGGAGGTATACGGTCAGCGGTTCCGGTGTCATGCCATTGCCGGTCACGGCCTGCTGGATCTCCGCGGCGCGATGACGGTGTCCTGTAATCCGTATTTTATTTCTCTGACACAGCTTCTCCCCGCTGCCGACCTGCATCAGACCGCAAGACTTCTCGGCTTCGGACAGCCGATTCAGCTTGCGCAGGGGCTGACCGCCGATGCCGGCAGGCTGCAGACCGCAGAGGAGCTTGGCGTTCCGGCGGAGAAGGCAAATTTCTCATTCGGGCAGGGAAAGCTGCTTGCCACACCGCTTCACATTGCGGCGATGACAGCCTGCATCGCAAACGGCGGCTACTGGACTGTGCCGCGGCTGGTCGCGGGGGAGACTCCCGACGGCAAAACCGTGACGCATGAGCAGGAGCCGTACAGCCGCCGTGTACTGAAACCGGAAACTGCCGCACGCCTTCGGGAGATCATGACGGCTGTGCTGGCCGATCCGGATCATTCAAACGGCGCACCGTCCAATGTGACGGCCGGCGGGAAAACATCCACCGCACAGACCGGGCAGTTTGCACCGGACGGGACGGAATACTGTCATGCTTGGATGACAGGCTTTTTCCCCGCCGATGCCCCGAAATATACAGTGACAGTCTTTGTGGAGAACGGCGGCTCCGGAAACAGTACGGCGGCACCGGTTTTCCGGCGGATTATAGAGGAGATGACACGCGCCGGCTTATAGGCGGAGATAATCTCCGCTGACATATCCGGTCTGACCGTTGTACTCCGTGACAAACCAGCCGTCGGTTTCACCGGTCAGCAGCAGATCGGTTCCGTCCGGAATCTGTGTCAGAATTTTCCCCTGCAAAGAGGGATAGCTCCGCAGATTCAGCCGGCTGCCGTCACCGGTTACGACAACGGCGTGCTGAACGGGCCCCGCCTCAATAAACGGGATGCCGAAGTAATCGGTCAGGGAGAGCGCGATATTCCGTGCAATGTTCTGCAGATTGTCCTGAAGCCAGACCGCGTCTTCGAGATTGTCGTGGTAGCCGATTTCGGCGAGCACAGCGACGGCCTTCGTGCGCAGAACCTCTCCGAGGCGGTCGGTCGGCCTTGCAACCACCATGTCCGGCAGGGGATAGACACGCTTGAAATTATTGGCCATGACTGTGGCGAGCAGCTCGCTGTTTTTGCTTGCCGGCGCATAGTAGACATCAATTCCCCGCAGCATACCGGAAAACTGCTGCGGGGCGGCGTTTGAGTGCAGTGCCAGATGCACATCGAAACTGCCGGCATTGGAGTCGGCGATCGCACCGGCGACATTCCGTTCGGGATCATTGCGCACAAAGCGGATGCCGGACGACCGCAGATAGGGTTCCAGTGCATCGGCGAGCCGGTTCATGACCTGTTCCTCGTTTCTGCCTTCCGTGACATATGGGTTCCACTCCTGCGTGGAGGGGCTCAGAAATACGATTGGCATACAGTACGCACCTCTTTCTGGTTGATGGATAGTGTATTATATGTGCAGAAGTGAAAAAATGTGCAGAAAAAAGTGACAAAAGCACTTGCTTTTTTCATTTTGATATAGTATAATTACAATAGAGGAACTGTATGGTATAGGAAAGGATGTGGAATCATGCGGATCCTGCTGGTTGAGGACGAGGTTTCCCTCTCCGACGCACTGGTACAGATTTTTCATAAAAACAAATACATCGTAGATGCCTGTTATGACGGGGAAAGCGGTCTGGATAACGCGCTTTCCGATATATATGACATCATTGTGCTGGACCTGATGCTCCCGAAGATGAACGGACTGGATGTGCTGCGGGAGATCCGGAAAAACAAGCTCACGACACCGGTTCTGCTGCTGACGGCACGGGATTCGATTGCAGACAAGGTTTCCGGCCTGGATGTCGGGGCGGACGATTACATGACAAAGCCGTTTTCCTCGGAAGAGCTGCTGGCGCGCATCCGTTCTCTGAGCCGGCGCAGCGCGAGCGTCATTTTTGAGAATGTGCTGCAATGGAGCGACCTGACACTCAATCTTTCCACTTATGAACTGTTCTGCGGCAGTCAGTCTTTCAAGCTCGGACTCAAGGAGTTTTCGATGATGGAGCTGTTTTTGAAAAACGGCAGCCGCATTTTATCGAAGGAGACACTGATTGTCAAGATCTGGGGATATGAGTCCGATGCGGAAAACAACAATGTGGAGGTGTATGTCAGTTTTCTGCGGAAGAAGCTGGCACATCTGCACTCCAGAGTCAGCATCAAGACCGTGCGCGGCGTCGGATACTGTCTTGAGGAGCATTCCTGAGCGCCGCAGAGTGCTGCAAAATGAGAAAGGAGCTGATTTGCGATGATTAAGAAGCTGAAGCACCGGTATCTGATTACGAATATGATTCTGCTGAGCGGAACGCTTCTGATCGCATTGGGTATTTTGTTTGCTGTGCTGTACCGTTCGCAGATTCAGTCTTCCTATACGGTCATGCACGAACTGCTGAATGAATCCGAACTCCCGCAGGCGGAGGCGTCCGGAAAGGCGGCACCCGCCGTGATGACCGGGCTTCCGGCGGTTCAGCCGCTTGCAGACGGCGACTACTGGACCGGATGGGGCGGCTATGTCCCGCCGTTATCTGAAACGACCACAACGGAAACGACAGCGGAAACGCAGGCGTCGGAGCAGAGCCAGTTTTCCTGGAATTACTACGAGGGTAATCCGGGCTGGACGCCGCCGCCGTATATGTACTGGTACGATCCGAATAATCCGTGGATGTATAATCCGTACATCGGCGGACAGTTCCCGGGATATGATCCGAACTGGTGGCAGAACTGGCAGAACCAGCAGGAGCAGCAGAATCAGGATGAACAGGTTCCGGTGCGGACTGACACCGATCACGGTCCGCCGGCCACGACTGCCGATTCGGCCAGCACCGCACGGTGGACATCCACGACCGTTCCGTATTCAGGCGGCTGGGGCAGCCATACGATGCAGTCTTATTCATCCTGGACGACATTTGCCTGGTGGACTAGCAGCCGGACGGAATCCGTGTCCGGTACAACATCGGCACGGTCTGAGACGGAACAAACCGGTTCCTCTGCCGCTGCTGCGGTGACAACGACATCGGTGCGCCGCTCGGAAAAGGCGGTGCAGACGACGACTGCTGCTGGACCGGCGAAGACGCAGCCCACCGCTCCTTCGGAAAAGAAGGAAAAAGCCGCAGTGCGTGCGGATGAAGGACATTTTGTGCCGGACGCTTATGTGGCGCGTGTGGACGAAAACGGCAACATCGAATCCTTTGCCGGCAACAGCGCGAAGAATGAGGAAGACCATTTCCGCACGGTGCATGATGCCATGGATACCATCCGGCGGCGCGGCAGCGAGTCCGGTACGCTGGAGATCGACGAGGTGCCGTACCGGTATCTTTACCAGAAGGACCAGTCCGGCAGCTATCAGCTGATTCTGATGAACCGGACACTGGAAATCTCCGCGCTGACCAGAATGCTGGTAATCTTTGTACTGCTTGCGATTCTCGGCCTCTGCCTGATGTTCGGCCTGAGTGCCGTGCTGGCCAACTGGACCGTGACGCCGATTGCCTGTGCATGGGAAAAGCAGAAGCAGTTTGTCGCGGATGCCTCCCACGAACTGAAAACGCCGCTTGCCGTGATTTCGGCCAATACGGAGGTTATTCTTTCCAATCCGCAGGAGCAGGTCTCCGGGCAGAGCAAATGGCTCAGCTACATCCAGTCCGAGACCATGCGGATGTCCAAGCTGGTGACCAATCTGCTGACGGTTGCCCGCATGGATGACGGACAAAACGAGCCGGAAAAGCTGGAGCCGATTCCGCTCAGCGAATTGATTTCCAATCTCTGTCTGGTGTTTGAACCGGTCATTTACGAGCACGGCAAGACGCTGAATCGCGTGATTCTCCGGAATGTGCGTCTGCGCGCAGAAGAAGACAATATGCGGCAGCTGCTCTCGATTCTGCTTGACAATGCGGTTCTGCATTCGACGCCCGGCGCACAGATCACCGTCATGCTCTCCAAGGACACACAGGGGAAAATCAGACTCTCCGTATCCAATACGGCGAATGACATTCCGCAGGAGCAGCTCGCACATCTGTTTGACCGCTTCTACCGGCTTGACAAGGAAGGCAGTCCGAACGGCTCCGGTCTCGGTCTGAGCATCGCAAAGAGCATTGTGCATCAGATGGGCGGCACGCTGACTGTGACAAGCGAAAACCAGCTTGTGACCTTTGTTGCAACCTTTGATCCGTAATGAAATCGGGCAGTCCTGCTTCGTCGGGACTGCCTTTTTTCTGCTTTTGCTTGCATTCCTGCCTGTTCCGTGTTATAATGAAAACAGGGGAGGGATGTGCTTTGAAATTTTCTGCTGTGATACGGCGGGTCGCGGCTGCCGCGGCGTCGCTGATGACGGCTCTGACCGGTCTGCAGGGGATTCCTGCAAATGCGGCGGATCAACCGGTTGTCCGTTTTACGGAATCGACGGAAACGATTCTGAATCCGGGAATGGGCTATACATCTACGCTTTGGTATCGCTGTGCGCCGGGCAAAACCGCCGTACAGAATCCGAGCGGCAGCCTTGTGCTGATGTTTATTGATATCGGCCAGTTTTCCAGCGGAGAAAATGGCACGAAAAACGACGACGGAACCTATACGCCGGGTACGGACTACCCGCTCGATGAGACTTTTTTCGCCGGTCTGCGCGGAACATTTGAAAACTGCCGCAGAAACGGCTGTACGGTTGCGGTGCGCTTCCGGTATGACGACGACGGAACCCGTAATCCGGAGCCCGCGACCTTTGATATGCTGAAAAGCCATATTGCGCAGATTTCGGAAAGTGGCCTGCTGACCGATTATCAGGATATTCTGATGTATGTTGAGAGCGGATTTGTCGGGTGCTACGGGGAGCAGTGGGGCGGCAAATACTGCTCGCTGGAGCAGAAAGCGGAGCTGCTGGATCTTTTGCTGGATGTTGTGCCGGATCCGGTTCCCGTGACGGTGCGCACACCGAATATTTTTGCAAAGTGGGCCGGTATATCAATGTCGGAACTGGCGGAGTGGCAGTCGGAGCCCGGAAGCCGTGCGGCGCGTGTCGGACTGTATGATGACGGCTACATGGGTTCAGACAGCGACCTCGGTACATATTCCGACCGTGCAGCAGAAACGGCATGGCTCGGCCGGCAGACCGTCAGCAGCTATTTCGGCGGAGAGTTTTCCGGCAATCTTGAATTTGCACAGCAGTATGACACCTATCTGCCGCAAAACGCGATTCCGGAGATGTACCGGACGCATCTGAGCTATATCAATTCCAATATTTTCGGGCTGTATGAGGATTACACCTTCGGGGCGGACTACGATGTTCCGGGCGTGGACAACAGTGCTTATTACGGTCAGAGTGTGCGGAAATTCATCCGCGATCATCTCGGATACCGCTTTGTGCTGCGCAGCCTGGATCTGCCGCAGAAGGTTTTGCAGGGCGGAACACTGCGCCTTTCCTTTTCGGTAGAAAACACCGGATTTGCAAATCCGGTCCGCGCGCAGAAAGCGGAGCTGCTGCTGGAACGGGACGGCGATTATATCCGGACGGAGCTCCCGCTTGATTCCCGCGGCTGGCGCTCCTGTACCGTATCGGAAGAAACGGTATCCGCAGCCTTGCCGGGCGGACTGACGGCAGGGGACTGGAATGTCTATCTGAAGCTGTCGGTCGGAGAGAACACGGTTCCGGAACTGAATCTGCGGTCTGTCCGGTTTGCAAATGACGGGCTGTGGACACCGGCGCTCGGCGCGAATTATCTCGGTACAGTCCGTGTTCTTGCTTCGGAGGATCCTGCCGACCGCACCCGGACAGCCTTCGGCAGCGGAGATGGCACGGTTTACACGGTGAACAGCCGGCAGATTACGGACGGTGCGGTTTCGTATCCGAATGAACTCGGTGAGGCAGCCGCCGAATCGGATACCGGCAGGCTCTATCTGCACAGCGACGAGCAGTATCTTTACATCACGGCTACATACGATGCCAGGGCGGAAGCAGAGGTTCACAATTTCTCGCTGTTCAATGAGGAGAATCAGACGCGATACTGGATTTATTATCAGAGCAACGGCTTCATTTATTTCAATCACGGGACACCGGTCGGATGCCTGCAGCGTCACGGCGAGGGGATCGTAGAATTCCGTGTGCCGTTCGGCGAGGTCATGGGACTGGACCGCGGTGTAACGCTGAGCAACATCCGGTATTTCCTGCAGGACAGTGCGCATGATTGGGAGGTCGGCAGCGATGTGACGGCGAAAAGCTATACGCTGGACGGCGTATTCCCGGTTTATCAGGGGCTCCGGACCGTATCGCTGGCAGAAGGGGACTCCCTGCCGCTTTTCGTGACAGACGAAGCCGCCGCACCGGCCGCATATCAGTGGTATCACGACGGGAAAGCGATTTCCGGTGCAGTGAAATCGGACTATACGGTCGCAGCTGCAGATGCTTCTGCGGAAGGCGTTTACTCCGTCAGAGTCACCTCTGCAAAGGGCGCCGAAGTGACTGCGGAAATCTGCTGCATTGAGAAGGTGTATGCGGGTCTCATCTGCGGGGACATCAATGCAGACGGGCAGGTCAGTGTATCAGATGCAGTGTGCCTGATGCGCTGGCTTCTGGTACAGGATCAAACGCTGCCTGCGTGGAAAAACGGCGATCTGGATGCGGACGCCAGACTGACGGCCAGGGATCTGGCCTTGCTGAAGCAAATGCTGCTTCCCTGAATCAAAATCAAACAGCACAGCCTCTCCGGACTCACATCGGAGAGGCTGTGCTGTTTTTTTTGTTCAATTATTAACGGGGGTGTGCTCGCCGCGCTCAAACTTGTCGATTCTCCAGGAATCATAGGTTGTTCCGAGCTTGACGCAATGGAATTTCAGAACGGTTTCGCCGTCATAGATTTGCTCCTTGAGCACCGCGGTCAGGCTGTTGTCGCTGACATCCTCCAGACGCATATCATCCAGGAGCAGCGTGTCGAATTCCGCGCTTTTGTTCGCCTTGCAGGCCGCGACATAGAGCTTGCCGTCCGCAGTCGCAAAGGTCGGGACCGCCGAATCAAACATTTCGTCCGAAATCTTTTTCAGTTCCTCGCCGGTCAGGTACTTCCCGAGATATTCCTTGCCGCTTGCCGCATCGGTAAACGGTGCCTTCTTGACGAGGAAGTAGTCTGTTTTGCCCTGTTCGCCGGCATCGCGTTCGATTTTCTGATTCATGTCATATTCCACAGCGCTGCTCCAGCCGAATTCGACACCGTCCACAATCTTTTTGGCGTAGTCGTCAATAAGATTGCTGAGGTGCTCCTTCATCTGGCTGTCATCGTTGGATGCGGCGTTTTCCGTCCCGTCCTTTTTGGACTCAGCCGGCTTGCTGCCGGTGGATTCGGTTGTCTGAGCCGTTGAGGCGGCCGAAGAAACCGTGCCTGCGGTTGCAGAAGCGGTGCTGCTGCCGGAATTTGCAGTATTCGTTCCGCACGCGGTCAGAAGCAGAGCGGCTGCTGCCATCATAATCATCACATTCTTTTTCATTTTAATATCCTCCGTTTTTTTATCTGGCAATCTCTGAGTGCCTTCACTATGACAGACAATATAAAAACCGTTCAGATTACATTCTCAAAAAAATTCTTTGAAAACTTAAAATCCGGACTTGACAAACGATCATGTCAGCTTTGATGTGCCGAAGGCTTTATCGGGCAGAACGGTGCGGGCAGCTTTTTGGTCTGCGGACGGTATATAATCGGCATTATGCACAAAATGATAGATCGGTTCCGCACGAATAAGACAAAGTTTTTTTGACCTCTTGACAGAACTGCAATTCACTATTATAATGAAGTTGCTAAAAGTTACGAACAGGCACAGCACTTCAGGATAGAGTTACAACAGTCACACCACGGAACCACGCCGCAGCGGATCCCCCAAGCGGCTGGCAATATATTTTTATTAGGAGGACACTCTATGAAACATCGCAAGCTACTCTCTATTCTCTCAGCAGCCCTGCTGGGGCTCTCAGCAGCGGTTTTCCCGCCCGATGCGCTGGAACCGGTGGAGCTGGTCGCAAAGGCAGACCAATACACAACAAAAGCGCAGTATAAAACGCCGGAAGGTCTTTTGATGAACAAAAGCGGTTCCACACTCTATATCGTCGGTTACACTGGCTCCGATATGAATGTCAAGGTTCCTTCTAAATATGAAGGGATGAAAGTTACTGCGATCGCTGCTCGCGGTCTGGAAGGAATCAAGCTTAAAACCATTGATCTGCCGGATACGATTGAATCAATCGGGAAATATGCGTTCCGGAATTGTACTGAACTTACCAAAATTGTGATTCCGGAAAAGGTCACCCTGCTGGAGGCGCAAACCTTCTATAACTGCAAAAAGATGAAAAGCGCAGAAATCAAGGGCGAAGCCGAGATTCAAGAAAAAGTCTTTATGAACTGCAAGGCGCTGAAAGAAGTCCAGATCAACCCGAAATGCAAACGCGGTGTATCTGCTGCCGGAAAAAAAGCGGGCCTTGAAAAATCCAGAGATACATTTACAAACTGTGTGAATCTGGAAAAGGTCAACGGTGTGAAAATGCTCGGCCACCTGAATGGCGTTGAGCCGATTCTGAACGGCAATGCGCAGGTTAAAAAAGTCGTCGGTAAATTTATGATCCGAAGCGAGAGCGTCGGGTTCGTAATGGACTATATTCATGAGCTCTGGGACTATATTCCCCAATATAAACTGCTGCGTTTCGGCAGTCAGGCGGTTCGCGCCCGTCAGATTCATGACTGGCTTGTGGATAACTGCAAATATATGACGGAAGGAACGAAATACGGCGAAGTAAAGGATGCAAAGCATAACATCGAATTTCACAGTGTAACCGGCCTGTTTCTCAGCTACGGACTGGAGGGCGTCGGCGAAACAGTTTGTGACGGATATGCTGCCGCATTCCAGATGCTGGCGAAGTATGCACATATTGAAAGTTATATGCTGATAAATGATGAAGAAGATCACGCTTGGAATCTGGCAAAGCTGGACGGAAACTGGTATCATCTTGACTGCACTTGGGATGATCAGATCATAGAAAAAAAGGGAGAGAGTTATCGGTACAGATTTTTCATGAAAACAACTGCTCAAATGGAACGGCTTGATGATAAATACCTTACGCAGAAAGTTCATCGGACAGATCTGACCACGACTGAAGAGGAGTTTGACCAGGGTGTCGCAGGACTGGAATTGGCAAATGTGCCGTATACGGATACCAACCATGACGGCATTCGGGACGGCGACTGGAATTTCGACGGCAAAAAGAACTCGGAAGATACAAAGACCTATAAAATCCTTTGCAAAGCGCTGGATGTCACTTCTGTACCGGAATCTGACCTCAAGAACTTCCTTCTCTGTTTGACTGGCTGGAGATGGTCTGTCGCAGATTTTTGCAAAGCCTATCAGTAATCTGAATATCACGCAAACCGCCTCTGCTTTTCACAGAGGCGGTTTTGCTGAAAAAAGAGTTTTACAATACTTTCCGGTCATGAGCGCCGCAAAACCGTTCATAATACTATCACGGCAGCAAAAGTGTAGAAATGCGGTGCGTATGCAGGCATTCCAATTCCGCTGCCCCGAAAAGGAGTAACAAAAAAATGAAGGGTGAAATGACACAGAAGGGCAAGGAAGCCCTTGAGCGTTTCAAGATGGAGTCTGCCAGCGAGGTCGGTGTGACTCTGAAACAGGGTTATAACGGCGACCTGACTTCCCGGCAGGCCGGCTCGATCGGCGGCCAGATGGTCAAGAAAATGATCGACGCTTACAAGATGCAGTAATCGGCTGCATCAGCAGTAAAGCGGCACTGTGAAGGATTCGCAGTGCCGCTTTATGTCATTTTTTGTCTGCCGGCCCTATTTGAGGCGGAATGCCCTTCATGGCA
>JAILIG010000098.1 GCA_024695445.1 Oscillospiraceae bacterium | reverse complement strand
CTCAGGAGAATACAGAATCATGTACTTAAAATCACTGGAGCTTCAGGGCTTCAAATCCTTTCCGGACAAGATCCGGCTGACCTTCGATCAGGGCATGACGGCCGTCGTCGGACCGAACGGCAGCGGCAAGAGCAATATCGGCGACGCCGTGCGCTGGGTGCTGGGCGAGCAGTCCACGAAGGAGCTGCGCAGCAAGAGCATGGAGGATGTCATTTTCTCCGGCACGAAGGCGCGCAAGCCGATGGGCTTTGCCGCCGTTACGCTGACGATTGACAACTCCGATCACGCGCTCTCCGATCCGGAAACGGAGGTCTCGGTCACGCGGCGGCTGTACCGCAGCGGCGACAGCGAATATCTGATCAACGGGCGGAATGTCCGCCTCAAAGATGTCAACGAGCTTTTCATGGACACGGGACTCGGCCGGGACGGCTATGCGATCATCGGACAGGGCAGAATTGCCGAGATCGTCGGTGCCAAATCGAACGAGCGCCGTGATATTTTTGAGGAGGCGGCAGGCGTGTCGCGCTTCCGCTACAAGAAGCAGGAGGCGGAGCGCAAGCTCGCGCAGGCAGAGGACAATCTCGTCCGTCTGACGGACATCGCCGGCGAGCTGGAAAGCCGCATCGGGCCGCTGAAAACACAGGCGGAAAAGGCGGAGAAATATCTGGTGCTGGCCGGCGAGCGCCGGACGCTGGAGGTGTCCTTCTGGGTTCACCGGCTCAGTGTTCTGACCGGACAGCTTCAGGCACTCTCGGACAAATATCTCGAAGTTTCCGCGGAATATGAGCACCTGACACACGATCTGGAGCGGGAGGACGAGAAGCATCAGCTTGCATACAGCGAGATGCAGCAGGCGACGGCGGATATCGAGACGCTGCAGAACAGGATCGTTGCGTCAGAACAGGAAAATGCCGCAGTCATTGCGAAAATCGCAGTCTGTGACAATGAGATATCGCACAGCACCGAGCAGATTGCAGCGTATCAGCGGCAGCAGGAGGAGCTCCGTGCGACCGGCGGCGAATGGGAACAGCGCCTTGCCGAGCAGGATGACTACATCCGCACGCTGGCGGAGCGGCTGACGGCGCTGGAGAACGAGCTGCACGCCATGGAGGCAGGGCTGGATGCGCTGCAGACGCAGACTGAATCGCAGAACGAGAGCGTCAGCGGACAGGATGCCGCAGTGCGGGCACTCTATCTGGAACAGAATGAACGGCGCGTCCGCATCCGGAGCATGGATGCCGAGGCGGCGGAAACGGCGGAGAGCATCCGCCGCGCAGAGGAGGAGGGCGCCGGTACGGAGGCCCGCCTTCAGGCCTACGAAAAAGAGGCGCAGGGACTGGAAAAGAAGATCGCAGCGCTCAATGCCGCGATTACCGAGCAGCAGAACCGTCTGGACGGCGCGCAGCAGCTCAGCGCCCTGCGGGAACAGAAATACCGGCAGGCGACCGAAAAGCTCACCGCACTCAACACCGAGTACAACGAGGTGCGCCAGAAGCAGCAGATTCTGCGCGATCTCGAACGCAGCATGGAGGGCTATGCGGGCAGTGTCCGGCAGGTGCTCCGCGTGGCGGGCAGCGGCAGACTGGGCGGCGTTCACGGTACGGTCGCGCAGCGGATTGATGTCCGGCCGGAGTACGGCACCGCGATCGAAACCGCATTGGGCGGTGCGCTGCAAAATATCATTGTCGAAAACGAGGACGCGGCAAAGCGCTGCATCCGGTATCTGAAAGAGGTCAAGGGCGGCAGAGCCACCTTTTTGCCGCTGACAACCGTGCGCGGCAGCCGGCTGCGTGAGCAGCTGGACGGCATCGACGGCTTTGTCGCACTCGCCGTCGATCTGGTCCGGTTCGACGAGGTGTACCGCGGCATCATGGACAGTCTGCTCGGCAAAATTGCCGTGGCGGAGGACATTGACGCTGCATCGGCGATTGCCAAGCGCTTTCAGTATAAATTCCGCATCGTCACGCTGGACGGTCAGCTCATCCACGCGGGCGGCTCGTATACGGGCGGCTCGGCGGCGCGTTCGGCCGGTGTCATCACCAGAGGACACGAGCTCGAAGAGGCCGCACAGCGTCTGGAAGCGCTCGGTCAGGAGCGTGAGACGGTGCAGGTCGAGGCCGACCGGCGCAAGGCCGAGTGGGCAAAGCTGCTGACCGATGTGGAGGGTGCGGCGGCGAAAATCGGGGAGCTCAAGGAGGAGCAGCAGCAGGTTCAGCAGGAGCTTGCGGCACTCCGCGCCAGAGCCGCCTCCGATGCCGCATGGCAGGAGAATGAGGCGGAGCAGCGGAAGCGGCTGGCCGAAAAGCTTGAGGCCGTCCGCAAGGCGAAGGAGGCCGCCGAAGCCGAGCTCGCAGAGCTTGACCGGAGGGTTTCGGACGCAGAGCAGAAGCTGCGCGACGATTCCGTCGAGCAGGCAAGGCTGGTCAGCGAGCGGGAGCTCATGAGCCGGCAGATTGCCGACACCAGGATCCGGCTGGCGGAGCAGACCAAGGACCTCGAAAACGAACGCGGACGCCGCATTTCGATGGCGCAGTCGATGGAGCAGGCAGCCGGCCGCAGCGCTGAGCTGGACGATTCCATTAAGCAGGAGAAGGCCGCGATCACCGCGAAGCAGAAGGAAATCACGATGCTGAACGAGGGGCAGACGCTCCGCCGTCAGAGCATCACGGAAATGCAGGAGCGTATCGGCACGCTGCGCCGTGTCCACGAGGAAAAGGAGCAGTTTATCCGGCTGGTGCGCGAGGGCATGGACCAGCTCCGCGATGCCCGCGAAAAGCAGTCTGCCGAGCGGACACGCGTCGAGGAGCGGCAGGGAACCGTGCAGCGTGAGATCGACGATCTGATCTTCCGTTTGCAGGATTCCTACGAGCTGACACGCACCGAGGCAGAGGCGGAGGCAGAGCCGATCGCCGATCTGAAGGAGGCGGAAACCCGCCTGACATCGGTGAAAAACCGCATCCGCGCACTCGGCTCGGTCAATGTCGAGGCCGTGGACGAATACCGCGAGGTGTCCGCACGCTATGCCGACCTCTCCGCGCAGCTCAAGGACATTGCCAAGGCAAAGGCGGAGCTGGAATCGCTGATTGCGCGGCTGACAACCGAAATGTGCGGCATTTTCCGCGACAGCTTTGCAAAGATCAACCGCTATTTCGGCGAAATTTTCGTCGATCTGTTCGGCGGCGGCAGTGCGTCGCTGGAGCTGACCGATCCGGACAATGTGCTGGAATCCGGCATTGAGATCCGCGTGGCACCGCCCGGAAAGGTCATCAAGAATCTGATTCAGCTCTCCGGCGGTGAACAGTCGTTTATTGCGATTTGTATTTATTTTGCGATTCTGCGGCTGCGTCCGGCGCCGTTCTGTGTGCTGGACGAAATCGACGCGGCACTGGACGAGGTCAATGTCCGCAAGTACGCACAGTATTTAAAGGCGAATTTCGACCATGTGCAGTTCGTGGTTGTCACGCACCGCCGCAGCGCGATGGACGAGGCCAATGTCCTCTACGGCGTCACGATGCAGGAGGACGGCATCTCGCGTCTGCTGCGGCTTGACCAGAGCGGCGAAATGATTGTGGAATAATGCGCGGCTTCGCGCTGAAAACGGCAAATCAATCAGAAGGGAGACGGACGAATGGGCATTTTCAGCAAATTCTTTACCGGACTGAAAAAGACACGGGACAGCGTGGTCAAGGGCTGGCGCAAGCTGCTCGGTTCATTTACGAAAATTGACGAGGAACTGTTTGACAGTCTCGAAGAAACCATGATTATGGGCGATATGGGCGCGGAAACTGCGGTGCAGATCTGCGACCGCCTGCGCGATATGGTCAAGGAGCGCGGCATCACCGATCCGAATGACATCATGGGACTGATTCAGGAGATCACGACTGACATGATGGGCGAGGACGAGGGGCTCGATCTCTCGACACAGCCCTCTGTCGTGCTGGTCATCGGCGTGAACGGCGCCGGCAAGACGACCACGATCGGCAAGCTCTGCCATCAGCTCAAGGACAGCGGCAAGCGGGTGCTGGTCGCCGCCGCAGATACCTTCCGCGCTGCCGCGATTGACCAGCTTGCGGTCTGGACGGAGCGCTCCGGCGTGGAGCTCGTGCGCCATGCCGAGGGCAGCGATCCGGCGGCTGTCGTCTTTGACACGATTACGGCGGCAAAGGCACGCGGCTGCGATGTCGTCATCTGCGACACGGCGGGCAGACTGCACAACAAGAAAAATCTCATGCAGGAGCTGGCAAAAATCAACCGCATCATCGACCGCGAGGCGGAGGGCTGCGCCAAGGAATGCCTGCTCGTGCTGGATGCAACAACCGGTCAGAACGCGGTCAATCAGGCAAGACTCTTTCAGGAGGTCGCGCCGATCACCGGCATCGTGCTGACCAAGCTGGACGGCACCGCAAAGGGCGGCATCGTCATCTCAATCAAGAACGAGCTCGGCATTCCGGTCAAGCTGATCGGCGTCGGCGAGGGCATCGACGATTTACAGCCGTTCTTGGCGAAAAACTTTGTCGATGCGCTCTTTGAGCGGGAACCGTCTCTGCCGGATGAGGACGCGGAGGAGGAAGCCGCCGCGGAGGAACTGACAGAGGAAGTCCCGGCAGAGGAACCGGCTGCGGAGGAGACTGCCGCGGAAGAAATGCCGGCGGAAGAAATTTCCGCAGAGGAGACTGCTGCGGAGGAGACCGCTGCGGAGGAGACCGCTGCGGAGGAAGAACCCGCTGCCGGGTTGCCGGATGAGGAAGCAGACGGAGCCGCAGAAGAACCCGCAGAGGAATCTGCGGCAGAGAAGTCCGAAGCGGCAGAAAGTGCGGAACCCGCGGCAGAGGATGAGCCGAAAAAGCGCGGATTCTTCGGCCTGTTCCGCAGAAAGAAGTGAACGGTATGAAGCTGATTCTTGCAACAAACAATCAGAACAAGCTCAGAGAAATCCGCGAAATGCTCGAAAGCACGGGCGTTTCGGTGGTTTCCCAGTCCGAGGCGGGCATTTCCTGCGAGGTCGAGGAAACCGGAACCACCTTTGCGGAAAATGCGGCAATCAAGGCAGAGGTCATCTGGGCGATGGCGGCGGCAAACGGTCTGCACTGCTATGTGCTGGCGGATGACAGCGGCCTTTCCGTCGATGCGCTGAACGGGGAGCCGGGCGTGTATTCGCACCGCTGGGCGGGCGAGCACGCGACCGATGCCGACCGCATCCTGAAGATGCTCAGCGCGATGAAAGCCGTGCCGGACGGCGAACGCGGCGCACATTTTGCCTGCAATATGTGCCTGATCGAGCCGAACGGCGAAAAGCACCACTTTGAAGGCAGAGTGCAGGGCGAGATCCTGCACGAGGCGAGAGGTACAAACGGCTTTGGCTACGATCCGGTGTTCGGATACGGCGGGCGGAGCTTTGCGGAGCTCTCCGCGGAGGAGAAAAACGCCGTCTCGCACCGGCACAATGCGCTGATGCAGGTGCTGGACTATTTCCGCAGCATACAGTGATGTCGCACAGCAAGCACACAAAGCGCGGTTTTTCGCTGTATCTGGAGCGGTGGAACCCGTCGGCCAAACGGTATCTCAACACCTGTGTGTGCTGCGGGGCGAGGGGATATTCCCCCGCAGTGGATGAGCCGGATTTTGAACGGCTCAGCCGGGAAAACAGTGTCACGGCAAAGGAGCTGCGGTGCGTGATGCGCTGTCTGCCGCTGGATGCGCAGGGCAGATGTGCCGACTGTGCCGCCCGGACGGAATCCTGACGAACCGACAAAGGAGAAATCATGGCAAGACCGAGAAAACCAAAGGAAGCCCCGAAGGCGGCAAATCCGCAGAACGCCTATATTGAGGGCGCGGGGCTGACCGTGGAGGAGCGCATTACCGAGACGCTCCGCAAGAATTTCATGCCCTATGCGATGAGTGCGATTGTCTCTCGCGCACTGCCGGAGATCGACGGCTTTAAGCCCTCGCACCGCAAGCTGCTCTACACGATGTATAAAATGGGGCTGCTCTCCGGTGCCCGCACGAAGTCCGCGAATGTCGTCGGTCAGACCATGCGGCTGAATCCGCACGGCGATGCGGCGATCTACGAGACGATGGTGCGCATGGCACGCGGAAACGAGTCGCTGCTGCACCCGTATGTGGACAGCAAGGGCAATTTCGGTAAGGTCTATTCCCGCGATATGGCGTATGCCGCACCGCGTTACACCGAGGTCCGCCTCGAACCGATCGCGGCGGAGCTCTTTGCCGACATCGACCGGGAAACTGTCGATTTTGTCCCGAACTACGACAATACCACGACCGAGCCGACGCTGCTGCCGGCGACATTTCCGTCCGTGCTGGTCAATGCGAATGTCGGCATCGCGGTCTCGATGGCGAGCAATGTCTGCCCGTTCAATCTGGCGGAGGTCTGCGAGACGACGGTCGCGCTGATCCGGAATCCGGAGCATGATCTGCTCTCGACGCTGCGCGGTCCGGACTTCCCGACCGGCGGCTTCCTGATCTGGGACGAGGAGGAGCTGCGCCGCATCTACGAGACCGGCAGAGGCAGCGTCAAGCTCCGCGCGAAGTGGAATTACGACAAATCCGCAAACTGCATCGAGGTCACGCAGATTCCGTACTCGACGACCGTTGAGGCGATCATCGAGAAGATTGTCGAGCTGGTCAAGGCGAAGAAGATCACCGAGATCACAAGCATCCGCGACGAAACAGACATTACCGGCTTTAAGCTGACGATTGACCTAAAGCGCGGCATCGACGCCGAAAAGCTGATGCAGAAGCTCTTTAAGCTGACGCCGCTGCAGGATTCCGTTCCCTGCAATTTCAATATCCTGATTGCGGGAATGCCGAAGGTCATGGGCGTCGGCGAGATTCTGGAGGAGTGGATTGCCTTCCGGACCGAGTGCATCCGCCGCCGCGTCTACTTCGATCTGCACAAGAAAATGGACAAGCTGCACCTGCTCGAAGGTCTTGAGAAGATTCTGCTGGACATCGACAAGGCAATCAGAATCGTCCGCGAGACCGAGGAGGAATCCGAGGTCGTCTCGAACCTGATGATCGGCTTCGGCATCGACAGCGTGCAGGCGGAATATGTTGCGGAAATCAAGCTGCGCCACCTGAACCGCGAATATATCCTGAACCGCACGCATGAGATCGAGCAGCTCCGGAAGGACATCGCCGAAATGGAGGAGATCCTGCGCGATGTCAAAAAGATCCGGAAGATCATGGTCGATGAATTAAAGCGCGTCGCCGAGAAATACGGCCAGCCGCGCAAGACGCTGTTCCTCGATCCGACCGATGAGCCGGAGGCGGCTCCGGAGGACGATACCCCCGATTATCCGGTCAATCTGTTCCTCTCGGCCGAGGGCTACTTTAAGAAGATCACGCCGCAGAGCCTGCGCATGAGCAGTGAGCAGAAGCTCAAGGAGGGCGATGTGCTGATGCAGCAGTTTGAGGGCACCAACCGCACCGAGCTGCTGTTCTTCACCGACCGTCAGCAGGTCTACAAGACACGCGCCGCCGCCTTTGATGACACCAAGGCCAGCGTGCTGGGCGACTATGTGCCGGTGCGCCTCTCCTTTGACGAGGGAGAGCGCGTATTCAGCATGGTGCCGACGACCGATTACAGCGGATTCCTGCTGTTTGTCTTTGAAAACGGCAAGGCGGCAAAGGTCCCGCTTTCCGCGTATGCGACCAAGACGAACCGCAGGAAGCTTGCCAATGCGTACTCCGGCAAGAGCCCCGTTGTGCAGATCATCTTCCTGCCGGAGGACGGCAATGTGCTGCTGCGTTCGAGCAACAACCGTGCGCTGCTGTTCTCTACGGCGATGCTGCTGCCCAAGACGACCAGAGACAGTCAGGGCGTGCAGGTCATGACGCTCCGTGCAAAGGCGAAAATCGAATTTGCCGCAGCCGTCACGGCGGAGCAGCTTCCCGCGCTGCAAAAATATACCGCAAAGAATATCCCTGCAGCGGGCGGTATGGCGAAGGACATGGAAATCGCCGGCCAGCTTACGCTGTAATCCGCGGAGAAAGACTGTTCAAGCCTCGGTGCCGGAAGCGGTATCGGGGCTGCTTTTTTTTCAGAAATCATCCGGCACTTCGCACTTCTCAATCGTATGATAGGTGAAGGAGGTCAGAGCTATGTCAAAATCTTTGCTGCGTACGGACAAAGAAATTGCAGAAATCTATGAACGGCATCGCATGACCGTGTACCGGGTGTGCTTTGCCTATCTGAAGCATCCGATGGATACTGAGGATGCTGTGCAGGAAACCTTTTTCAGACTCATCCGCAGCAATCCGGAATTTGCGTCGGAGGAGCACGAAAAGGCGTGGCTGATCCGGACGGCCTCAAATCTCTGCAAGGATATGCTGAAGCACTGGTGGCGGACGCACGAGAATCTCGACGATCACCCGGAGCTCCGGGCGGGGGACATGACAGAGCAGAACGAGCTGCTTGCAGCCGTGATGCAGCTCCCCGACCGGTACAAGACTGCGGTGTACCTGTATTACTACGAGGGGTATGACAGTGCGGAGATCGCAGAGATGCTCAAAAAGCCGAAATCCACGGTGCGGAATTATCTGCACGAAGCCAGAAAGCTTCTGAAAGAAAGGTTCGGTGAGGAAATCTGTGAAACATGAAAAACTGATTGCGGCCTGGGACAGCATTCTGCCCGATGCGGCCGCAGACGAACGGATGCGCTCTGAAATCATGGCGTATCAGCGCACATACCGTCAGAAGGACAGAAGTATCTTTTTGGGAAGGTATGTGCCGGCAGCGGCCTGTCTGGTGCTGGTGCTTGCCGCGGCGGTGTGGTTCGGGCTCCGGCGCCCGCAGACCTATACCGTGACGCTGGAAAACGGGCAGACGCTTGTCTACGAAACCGGCAGTGAAACCGCCCGCTCACAGGCGGATGCAGACTATGGCAATACCAAAAGCCGCCCCCTGACGGGCGCAGAGCTGTATACGCTGTTCCCGGCGGTCAGCGGCAGCGCGGGGGACGCCGCGGATGCGATTTTCCGTGCGGAAACCGGTGCGCTGATTCACGCGGAGGGAACCGTCGGCGGCGTGCGGTTCTCCCTCTCCGATGCGGGACTGCCTGCGACGGATACGGTTGTTACCGGCAGGGAGCACACCGCTGTCATCAAAGGCGTTCCCGTCCGGACGGGCTGCTTTGTCACAAAGCCAAACAGTCAGGATGTTCGGACCGCGATCTTCTATGCGGCGTTCCGGCAGAATCAGACGACGGTCTATGCAGAGCTTGCCGGAGCAAAGCAGGACAGCAAAGCGCTCAGTCAGAAGCTGTCCGATACGGTGTACGGCATGGTGACCGGCGGCCTGCTAAACTGCTCCGCAATCCGGTATGAATAAACAAAAGCCTGCTCCCGAAGCAAAATCGGGGGCAGGCTTTTTGCCCGGTGTTCGCTCATGATTGACGCGGCGGGTGTTTTATGATATACTGATATTGCGCGGAACTGAAAACGGAAAGGAATGATTCGATTGTTGTTACAGCATTTTTTCAGCAGACGGTTTCCGGCCTTTGCGGCGGCAGCCGTTCTGGCAGGAACCGCACAGCCCGTCCGGAAACCTGCACAGAGCGTCAGCGCGGCGGAGGTGTCCCGTCCCCTGCCGGTGATTACCATGCAGACCGGTCAGGGCGATGTGCAGGAGGAATACAGTGAGGCCGTGATCTCCGTACAGGATGAGGACGGCAGCGCCGATCTGACGGATACGGTGTGCAAAGTGCGCCTGCGCGGAAACAGCTCGCGCCGCACGCCGAAAAAAAGCTATAAGCTCCACTTTCCCGGCAAGGCGAATCCGCTGGGCACCGGTGACGGCGCGGCGAAAACATGGGCGCTGATCAGCAACGGCTTTGATGCCTCTCTGCTGCGCAACTGGACCGCCATGCAGATCGGGGCGCAGCTTGACGCGCTGCCCTTTACGCCGAACTGCCGCTCCGTGCAGCTCTATCTCAACGGGAAATATCTGGGCGTCTATCTGCTGATCGAGACCGTCAGCGTCAACAGTCACCGGATCGACCTCACGGAGGCGCCCGAGGAGGTCAGCGGGAACGGCTATCTGCTGGAGATGACGCGGTATGCGCAGGAGCCCGATTTTTATGCGGGCAGCTTTCATTTTGAAGTCAAGAGCCGGCTCTCCGACGATGCAGAAAAGGCGGCAGAGCAGGTCGGGTACATCTCCGGCTATACGGACGCGGCGCTGCGGGCACTGCGCGGCGGGAGTCAGGACGAGGCGGCGCAGTATCTGGACATCGCATCGCTCGCGGACAACTGCCTCGCAAACGAAATCTTCAAGAATATTGATGTCGGCTGGGACAGCTATTATCTCACGAAGGATGCGGGCGGCAAGCTGAAATTCGGGCCGGTCTGGGACTTTGACCTCGCCTTCGGAAACGGCGCGCTGCCGTACGGCTATCAGCCGGCAGAGGGCGAGAGTGCCTTTGCGCTGTCCGATGCGACGGAGGACTGCAACCCGTGGATCTGCTATGCGATGCGCTGCGGATGGTTCCGCAGCCTGCTGAAAGCCCGCTTTGAGGAAATGCTGCCGGAGCTCCGGAAGATTCCCGCGGCGGTTCTGGCAGAGCAGGCCGCACACGCCGAAGCGTATCAGGAAAATTACGACAATACAAATTACAGCTTTACGCCGTTTCTGCCTTTTCCCGACAGCTCCGAGCCGTATTACACGCAGGCCGCACAGGCGGAGATCCTCGCAGACTGGGTGGAGAAGCGGCTCGACTGGCTCGATACATACTATCATTCGCCGGAGTTTGCGGACGGCATCTTCCCGGACGATCAGGGAAACGCGATGACGCTTGACAATCTGCTGTCTGTTTCGCTGCTCTCTCAGCTGAACGAATACCGGGAATGCAGTGATCTGTGTTACACCGCCCCTGCGGGCGACGGGCGGCAGATTACAAGCTTTCGTCCCTTTATGCTGGAGGCGGGGGAGCGCTACTGTCTGACCTTTGATTACAGCTGCACCGGCAGCGCGGAGATCGTCTGTCAGTTTCAGAATCAGACGGTGCGCGAACCGCTGACCGTGACCGCCGGCAGCGAAACACAGCACGCGGAGCTGTACTTCGTGCCGGAGCGGACCGATACGCAGACCGGGCTGTCCTTTGTCGGAAACGGCAGCGGTACGGTGCGGCTCGATCATATCGTGCTCAGACGGGCGGCCGCGGAGGCTGTGTCCGGCGACCTGAACGGCGACGGAGCGTGCAGCATCGCGGATGCGGTTCTGCTGGTGAAGTGGCTGTGCTGCGAGCCGGAGACCGTCCTCCCGGACTGGCGAGCCGGCGATCTGAACGCGGACGGCAGACTGGATGCCCGCGACCTTGCCCTGCTGAAAGCGCTGCTGCTTTCGCAGACCGCATGACACCGAAGATACACCGGAAGGATACACAAAGGATATATCTGTGCGCTAGAATGAAAATCACAGAGAGGTGAAAGACATGATATCCCAGATCCTGCTTGCCGAGGACGATGCCCAGATCCGAGAGGTCATCGAGGATTACTTCTCCGAAAAGGGGGAGGGAGAGCTCTGCCTGACTTCCGCAAAGAACGGTTCGGAGGCACTTGCTCTTTTCCGTGAAAATCAGTATGATCTGCTGATGCTGGATGTGATGATGCCGGACATTGACGGCTTTTCGCTCTGCCGGGAGTTCCGCACGATCAGCGATGTGCCGATTCTGTTCCTGACGGCGCGTGCCCGCGAGGAGGATGTCCTCTACGGCTATTCACTCGGCTGCGATGACTACATCATCAAGCCATTTTCGCTGGCGGCACTGCTCGCAAAGGTCAGTGCCATTCTCAAGCGGACAAAGGGCACGGTCTGTTCGCAGGAGATTGTCTGCGGCGCGATCTGCATGAATCTCCGGACGATGGAGGTCACCGCAAACGGCGTTCCGGTCACGCTTGCCCCGAAGGAATACGAGCTGCTGCGCTATCTGCTGGAGCACAAGAACTGGGTGCTGAGCCGCGATCAGCTGCTTGACCGCGTCTGGGGACAGGATTATTTCGGCAGCGACCGCGTGGTGGACAACCACATCAAGAAGCTCCGTCATGCGCTCGGCGAGGCAGGCAGGCAGATCCGGACGGTCATCACAAAGGGATATCAGCTCACCGAATGACAAAGGAGTGACTGCTATGAAGCGCACAAAAAATCGCCAGAAGAAGTCGAAGGCACTGCGTTTTTCGCGGTATTTTCTCCGCGGCCTGCTAGGATGCGGCCTTGCCGCGGGTGTTTTTGCGGCATACCGCCTCAGAAGCTTCGGCAAGGAACATGAGCGGGATACGAAGAATCTGCTTCAGTCCTTTACGGAACAGTATATTACGGACGAAGCAGCGTGGGAGAATCTGGTACACTTCCGCGAGGATCTGACCGACGCTGAGTTCGAGGAGCAGTACGGCATCGGCCGGCTGTCCTTTCTGCTGACCATGATGACGAAGTCCAATATCTCGATCAGCTGTTCGGAATGTGAAAAGACTGCGCTGCTGCTTGATCCGGAAACCGGTGAATGGTATTTCCCCGTGCCTGCCGTGATGCTGATCGGAAGGGGCGGGCCGGAATACAGTCAGGACGGCAAAAGAAGCATCTTCCTGAGCGAACCGGAGGAAACGGAACAGATCATCCGGGCATATCGGGACTACTATATTTCAAAACGCCCTGTCGAATTGTACGAATACTATTTTGAGTATGTTCTGGAAGAAATCCTGCCCTTCGGCGGCATCGGGAGCAAACTCGGCGGGAAGCTTTCAGAATGGCTGGGAACACACTATGAGCCGGAAACACCGGAAACAGAAAGCGCTTATGTCAAAGGGCACCAGTGCCGCGGCCTGACCTGGCAGATCCCGGGCGGCCCGTCCGGTTCTTCCGATCTTTCCCTGCCGGCGCCGTGGAAGCTGCTCATTCCCAACAAGAAAATGTCCGAAGAAGATCAGGAACTGATCAAGCTGAGCATGAACGGTGAGATAGATCCCGCTGAGGCACCGGAATATCTGTTCGGGTCCGGCTATTTTTCGGTATACGGCCAGCTGTCTGACTCTTTGACCTCCAGAGCGGCGCGGGAGATCGTTGCGGCTTGTCAGACAGAATATGAAACGCAGTATTCTAAGCTGCAGGACTGGTATGAAGAACATATGGCTTCCGCGGAACAATCAGGCGGCATTGAATACTTATATGATGATGAAGAGTGGACAACTGAGGATATTCAGGCGCGTTATGAAACACAGCTGGACAAATTCCGCAGCCGCATGAGTGATCAGGCGCTTGAGCTCTTCCGGGACTATCAGTATCATCCGGAAGCAGACAGCAGCCTGACCAAAAAAGAGTGGAACAGCCTCGCCGCAAACAACTGGGGTGTCACGGTCAACGGCAAGGTATACCCGCTCTTTTACATGGTAAAAGATGACGACCCCTGGGTCTATTACCGCCCGGTCATCATCCTGAACTGCGTGATCCTGCTGATCGCCGTGCTGCTGCTGTCGCTCATCCTCGCCCTGATCCCGTATCTGCGGGCAAAGCGCCGCTACGCAAGGGACGAATACCGCCGCAGCCTGACGGCTTCCCTTGCACATGACCTGAAATCGCCGCTGACGGCAATCTCCGGCTATGCGGAAAACCTGGCAAGCGGCGTGCATCCGGAAAAGCAGGCGCATTATGCAGAGTCGATTCAGGACAGCACGCGGTACATGGACAGCGTGATTACGAATGTTCTGGACCTTGCAAAGCTCGAACAGGACAAAAAGACCAAAAAGACCGCCGTCGATCTGATCGGGCTGGTTCATGCGTATCTGGCGCACCGGCAGGATGAAATCCGCGCACGCGGAATGCAGGTTTCCGTCATCGGCAGCTGCAAGCTCCGGACGGATTTGCGGATGCTCTCACAGGCAGTTCAGAACCTGCTGGACAATGCGCTGAAATTCACGCCGGACGGCGGAAAGATCACCGTCACGGGCGGCGGAAACACGCTGCGCATTGCAAACGATATTGCACAGGAGCGCATTGCGGATGCAGACCGGCTCTGCGAGGCCTTTGTCAAGGGCGACAGCGCCCGCAGCAATCAGAGCGGCAGCGGACTGGGGCTTTCCGTCGTGCAGCAGGTCGCAAGGCTGAACCGGCTGCACTTTAAGGTGCAGAGCAGCAACCATCAGTTCATCACGACGCTTTCGGGCGGCAGATGGGCGGAAAGCCGTGCCGAACGGAACGCAAACCGCATCACGAAGACCGACCTGACGGCGCTGGTGAAAGCACAGTTACAGGCACAGGAGGCAGAATTCTCTGCACGGAGCCTGAAAAGCAAGGTGACCGGTGTCTGTGTGCTGTACGCCCGTCCGCTGGACATGGAGGAGCTCACGGAGATGCTGGCGGCGCTGGCACTGCGCTGCCTGCCGGATGAGGGAACGCTCCGGGCAGAGGGCGAGGGCGATGTGCTCCGCATCAGCTTCCCGGCCGACCGGACACGCATCGGCGCAGAGGATCTCAAGGTCCTGCTGGTTGCGGCAAAGAGAACGGTCAGGGAGAGCAAGCTGCGGTTTTCATACAGCGAGGAGGCCGGTCAGATGACACTGACCGTCCGCAGCAGACCGGTTCTTTTCCGTCCGATCCGTTTCGGGAAGGCATAAATAAAACAGGCTGCACGGGATTCTGACCGTGCAGCCTGTTTATTTCGTTGGAGGGCGGTATTATTTTTTCAGCTTCCGCAGAAAGGCGAAGGTCTTGTCCTCGCCCTGTTCCGCGAGCATTTTCAGCAGGAAATGCAGCTGCTTTGCGGTTTTCGGGTGAATCGGCCGGCCGCGCTCCAGTCCGCTTTCAAAGTAGCTGAGCGGATCGGTCTGACGGTAGGCATCGCCGCGGTAGATCTTGCTTGCGGCCACGCGGTCGCAGAACATCTCGATCAGGTAGCGCGTCGGCATCTGCACCGGTTCGTAGGTGCGCGTCTTCGGATTGTAGTCCGACCAGTATTCAAAGTGGTGCCGGTTTCTGCCCTTGTGGTGCATCCATGCGGCGGAATAGCCCGTGCGCTCGCGCTCCGCCTCGTTCGGGCTCCGGTTCCCCTGATAGTAGATCATGCCGGGGATGAATTCTGTCGGCGAAAATTTCGACAGATCGTGCAGCAGCCCCTGAAGGGGAATGCCGGCGCGGATGCAGTGACGGAGCACCATGTGACGGTGCCGCTGAATCGTCCGGAAATGTGCAATCGGGTGCATACGCGAACGCTCCTTTCCAATGCTTACCCTATATTATAACATATTATCCGGCAAAATGCAACCGGATTCAGACACAGATTTTGTTCCGGAGAACTTTAGATCAATGCAGGCGGGCGCTGCCCGCTTATAACACATTATCACGCAAAAAGCAAGCTGAGAGAAGGATTCTTTCTGATACGGATTCCATTCCGGAGAGCTTTAGATCAATGCAGGCGGGCGCTGCCCGCTGATCCGGCAGAATTCAATAGATCGGGGAGAAAAATGACTGCGGCGCCGGACCGGAGAACGGTGCGGGAAAATCCGGCAGAAAACGGCTCTTTTTTGTGTGTTTCCTTGACAACACACGAAAAAGGGAGTATAATATTATGTATCGTTTTCCAGCGGGATTCTCTTTTTGTCTGCCCGCTGAGTCCCATACCGGAAGGAGCGATGTGCCGTGGATCAGACCATTCGGGAGATCGTCCGGCTGGATGCCGAAGTCGAGGAGCGGCTCTCTGCCGCAGAGGCCTCCTGCAGAAAGCAGATTTCCGATGCGCGCGCAAAGGCTGCTGCCGTCGCGGAGGCGACCGAGCATCAGACACGCGACGCCATTATCGAATATGAGGAGGCGGCGCGGGAGGCGTGCGAGCAGAAGCTCGCCGAGCTGCGTGCGGAATTTGACCGCAGAGGCGATCTGCTGAGCGAACAGCTTGAGTCGCGGCGTGCGGAGCTGCTGGACACCCTCTTTCAGGAGACGCTGCGTGAAGCGGAGGCGTGAACGATGCCGATGAATTATCACGCGACCGTTGCGCTGATCCGCTCGGCCTACGGACACCGGCTGCGTGCGGCGGATTACCGCAATCTTGTGAACCTGCACTCTGTTTCGGAGGTCGTGTCCTATCTGAAGGGCACCGCCGCTTACGGAGAGCTGCTGGCCGGTCTGGAGCCGGGCTATACCCACCGCGGACATCTGGAAATGCTGCTGAAGCGCAATCTGTTTACACAGTGCCTGCATTTCTGCAGTCTGGAGCGGCTTTCGCAGAAGCCCTTTTTCCGCTTTTTTATTTATGAATACGAGATCCGGGAGCTTTTTAAGGCGATCCAGCTCGGCGATCAGGATTATATTTCGTCGATGGACACATGGCTGGCTCCGTATCTCTGCTTCAAACAGGAGAAGCTGGCACGCGCCGGCACAAACGCCGCGCTGCTGGACGCCGTTGCGGGAACGCCCTATGCCCCGATTCTGAAGCGGTATCTCCCGCGGGACGACAGCGTCCAGACTCCTGCACAGATTCCTTATACAGAGCTTGAAATCGCCCTGCGTACCGATTGTCTGAACCGCATCCTGAAGGAGGCGGAGCAGACGATGCGCGGCGACGATCTCGAAGCGCTGCGCGGTCTGATCGGCGAACAGGTCGATCTGATCAATCTCATCAATGCCTATCGCTTAAAGAGCGTGTTCCGCGCCGACCGGCAGACACTGGACAGCATGATGCTGCCGATTGCCGGCAAGCTGCCGCGCCGCATCTGTCAGGCACTCTACGCTGCGCCGGACAAGGCGGCCTTTGAGGCGGTGCTCGCCGAAACACGCTACGGCAGAATGCTCTCGGACCTGCCGGATATTCCGGATGCGGTCCGCGTGGAGCGTGCCTTTCAGACGCTGCGCTGGCGCACGGCGCGGAATGCCCTGCACTTTTCCGGGCACGCCGCCGTCAGCCTCTATGCCGTACACTGCCTGAACCAGATCGAGGTTCAGAATTTGATTGCCGTCATCGAGGGCATCCGCTATCAGAAGCCGGTTTCGTATATCCGGTCGCTGCTGATCGTGGATCCGACCTGACGGATGAGGAGGTGTTCTCTTGTCGATTGAAAAGCTCGAGCTTGTCAGCATCGTCGGTGCGCTGCCGCAGCTCGATGAGGCGATCATCGCCTGCCTGCAAAGCGGTGTGTTTCACATCGAAAATGCGGGAAAGCTGATCGGCGCCGCGGAGGATTCCGCCGGGAGCAGAGCGGACAACGATCCGTATGCAGACGCACTGCGGGCGCTCTCCGAGCTGGATCTGCGGCAGATTTCGCCGGATACATCGCGTGAGCCGCTGCCCGGTGAGTTTTCGCCGGAACAGATCGTCTCGGAGGCAGGCCGGATTTCCGGCAGGCTCCGGACGGTGCGGCAGCAGCTCGATGAGACGCGCAGACGCATCTCGGAGTACGAAAATGCCGCCATTCATCTGAAATATCTGCAAAGCTCGGATATTGACCTCGGTGAGCTGACACGCTGCCGCCACATCGTCCACCGCTTCGGCCGGATGCCGGAGGAGAACCTTCAGAAGCTGGAATATTACAGCGACGAGGGCTTTATCTTCCAGGGCTATCACACCGCCCACGAATATGTCTGGGGCTTTTACTTCGCCGAGCAGACGCGTATCGCGGCTGTGGACGCGATCATGAAGGGGCTGCTCTTTGAGGAGTACCGCCTGCCGGAGGGGCTGGACGGCACACCGCAGCAGGCGCTCGAATCGCTCCGGATGAAGCTGACCGAGCAGAAATCGCAGCTCGAAACCCTCAGCACGGAGGCACACCGCATCTACGAATCGGAGGCGCCGCTGCTGGGCAGGATGTACTGCTATGCGAAGTATCAGAGCGAGGTCGCAAAGCTCCGCGCACAGTGCATCGTCATGCACGACAAATTCAACCTGATGGGCTATGTGCCGGTCTCCGAAAAGGAGCAGTTCAAAAGCTTCATCGACAATGTCCCCGACCTGGCCGTTGCCTATGAAGCGCCGATGGCCAATTCGCAGGTCAAGCCGCCGGTGCGGCTGAAAAACGGCTGGTTCTCAAAGCCGTTCTCCATGTTCATCGAGATGTACGGCCTGCCCGATTACAACGGCTTCAACCCGACGACCTTTGTGGCGATCACCTACACGCTGCTGTTCGGCATCATGTTCGGCGATCTGGGACAGGGCCTTGTCATCGCACTGCTCGGCTTCTTCCTGCACAAAAAGAAGAACCTGACGCTCGGCGCGGTCATGACGCGCATCGGTGTTTCCAGTGCGTTTTTCGGTACGCTGTACGGCTCGGTCTTCGGCTTTGAGGAGGCGCTGGATCCGTTCTACGAAAAGCTCGGAATCTCCTTCCTGCCGCTCAAGGCGATGGAAAACATCAATCTTGTCATTTTCGGCGCGGTCGGCATCGGCGCCGCCATGATTATCATTTCGATGCTGGTCAACATCATCACGAAGACACGCCGCCGGAATTACGCGGACGGCATCTTCGGAAACAACGGTCTTGCCGGCCTTGCCTTCTTCGTGACGGTTCTGCTGCTGATCGGCGGGCTTGTGACCGGAAAGCAGCTCATCCCGAAGGGTGCCGCGGCCGCGGTCATCACCGTGACGATGCTGCTGATGTTCTTCCGCGAGCCGCTCGGCCACTGGATGGCCAGAAAGCCCTTTGAAACAGAGGGCGTCGGAGATTTCATTCTGCTGAATCTCTTTGAGTGCTTTGAGTTTCTCATCAGCTACACCTCAAACACGATCTCGTTTATCCGTGTGGGCGGCTTTGTGTTCTCGCACGCCGGTCTGATGAGCGTCGTGATGCTGCTGGCGGAGATGGCCGAGAAATCGCATATGTCGGTCGGCGTCATCATCCTCGGCAATGTGTTTGTCATGGGCCTTGAGGGCCTGCTTGTGGGCATTCAGGTGCTCCGTCTCGAATTCTACGAGACCTTCTCCCGCTGCTACGACGGCGACGGTCAGCCGTTCACGCCGATTTCCGTCAGCTTTGACGATTTTTCCGAAACCAAGCAGTCTGAGCAGACTGCAAAGGCTTAATTTTAGGAGGTAACTACGATGTCTGTTTATCAAATTATGGAACCGGTTTTTCTCTCGCTGCTGATTACAGTCCTGCTTGCACTGCCTGTCTATGTCGCAATCACCAAGAAGAAGAGCGGCAAATCCATGCGCCGCGCCATGCTGATGAATCTCTGCGTGTTCGGCGCCGTGATGCTCTGTGCGGTCGTGTTCCCGCTCGGCGGCTTTGTCTCCGCTGAGGCTGCGGAGGAGACCGCGGCTGCCGTCAGCGGCACCGCAGCAGCATTCAAGTATCTTTCGGCTGCCCTCGCCGTCGGCGTCGGCTGCATCGGCTGCGGCAGCGCCGTCGGTCATGCAGCACCGGCCGCAATCGGTGCGCTGGCAGAGGATCCGAAGACCTTCGGCAAGGCGCTGGTTTTCGTCGCAATGGGCGAAGGCGTCGGCATCTTCGGCGTTCTGATTGCCATTATGATCCTCAACAGCTGATGCGTGCGTATGTCATCAGCGACAACCTCGATACCCTGACCGGGATGCGCCTTGCGGGCTGTGAGGGCGAGATCGCACACAGCGCGGACGAGGCGCGGAGCGCGCTGCGCAGCGCGCTGCAAAGGGAGGGCATCGCAGTGGTCTGTCTCACGGAAAAGCTCGCAGAGCTGATTGACGACGATGTCGTCCGCTGGAAGGAGCGCGGCACGGCGCCGCTGCTGACGGTCATTCCGGACCGCCACGGCAGTGCGGACATGACCGCTTCGATCTCGCGCTATCTGGCGGAGACTGTGGGCATTCATATTTGATCGGTACGGCAGTGCGTGCGGCGCACCGCTGCCGGAGAGGATGGGAACAATGGACGCAAACCGGAAGCTGGAACAGTTTATGGAGGCGGTGAACCGCAGTACCGGCGAGCAGATCGCCGAGGCTGCCGCTCACGCGGATGAGGAAGCCACACGGATTCTGGAAGAGGCACAGCAGCGCTGTGCGGCCGAGGCCGAGCACGATCTCGAAGCGGCAAAGCAGCGCATTGACATGAAATACAGGAAGCGGCTGTCGCAGGTCGGCTACCGCGGCAAGACCAGTCTGCTCTCCCGCCGGCAGAATATGCTGCTGTCGCTGTTTGCGGAGCTGCGGACGCGTCTGAATGCCTTCACGGAAAGCGACGGCTACCGCGACTGGATGGTCGGCATCATCAAGAGCCGGCAGCCGGAGACCGGTACGGTGATCCTGCTGCGCGAGGCGGATCTGCCGCTCGGAGAAACGCTCCTGACGGCGGCCGGCGGCGGCGTGGGCTTCCGCGCCGATCCGATGATTACGCTGGGCGGGCTCTCTCTGCTCTCGCCCGACGGCAGACGCTGCGAGAACCATACGCTGGACGAGGCTTTTTCTTCGCAGCTTCGTGAATTTTACAGAAAACACAGTATCGGTGACGGAGGGAATGCGTGATGCCAAATCCTGTGATATTCAGTGTCAACGGCCCTGTCGTCAAGGTACGCGATACCAATGCCTTTTCCATGATGGAAATGGTGTATGTCGGTCATTGCCGCCTGATCGGCGAGGTCATCGGCATGAACGATACGGAAACGACGATTCAGGTCTATGAGGGCACTTCCGGTCTGATGACGGGGGAGCCGGTCGAACCGACGGGCGCCCCGATGTCCGTGACGCTCGGCCCCGGCATCCTGAACAATATCTTTGACGGCATCGAGCGGCCGCTCAAAACGCTCGAATCGGTGTCCGGCGCATTTATCGGCGACGGCATTGATGTGCCGCTGCTCGATACCGAGCGCGAATACGATGTCACGGTCAAGGTCAAGACCGGCACGGTGCTGCAGGGCGGCGAGGCCTATGCCTCCTGCCAGGAGACTTCTGCAATCCTGCACCTGTGCATGGTGCCGCCGATGCTGTCGGGCGAGGTCATCCGGACGGTGAAGGACGGCAAATACCGCCTCAATGACGAGATCATCTGCCTGAAAGATGCGGCGGGGCAGGAGCATTCGCTGACGCTCTGCCAGCGCTGGCCGATCCGCCGCGCCAGACCGGCCGCAAGACGGCTTCCGCCCTCCCGCCCGATGATTACGGGCCAGCGTGTGCTGGATACGCTGTTCCCGATCGCCAGAGGCGGCGCTGCGGCGATTCCGGGCGGCTTCGGCACCGGCAAGACCATGACACAGCACCAGATCGCCAAGTGGTGCGATGCGGACATCATCGTCTACATCGGCTGCGGCGAGCGCGGCAATGAAATGACGCAGGTGCTGGAGGAATTCACTGCGCTGAAGGACCCGCGCACGGGCAAATCCTTGATGGAGCGCACCGTGCTGATCGCCAACACCTCGAATATGCCGGTTGCGGCGCGTGAGGCGTCGATTTACACCGGCATCACGCTGGCAGAGTATTACCGCGACATGGGCTACCACATCGCCATCATGGCAGACTCGACCTCACGCTGGGCGGAGGCACTCCGCGAAATCTCCGGCAGACTGGAGGAAATGCCGGCGGAGGAGGGCTATCCGGCCTATCTGCCGTCGCGCCTTTCCGAGTTTTACGAGCGCACGGGCGCTTACGAGACGCTTTCGGGCAGAGAGGGCAGCGTGACGGTCATCGGCGCGGTGTCCCCGCAGGGCTCGGACTTCTCCGAGCCGGTCACGCAGAATACGCGGCGCTTTGTCCGCTGCTTCTGGGGCCTTGACAAGTCGCTCGCCTACGCCCGCCACTATCCCGCAATCAACTGGACATCGAGCTACAGCGAGTATCTCGACGATCTGGCACCCTATTACGAAAAGCAGGTCAATCCGAAGTTCGTGCAGTACCGCAGCGAAATCAGCACGCTGCTGAAAGAGGAGCAGACGCTGATGGACATTGTGCGCCTGATCGGCTCGGATGTGCTGCCGGAGGATCAGAAGCTGGTCATCGAGATTGCACGCGTCATCCGTGTCGGATTCTTGCAGCAGAACGCCTACCATGCGGAGGACACCTATGTCCCGCTGGAAAAGCAGTATCTGATGATGAAGCTGATTCTCCATGTCTACCGCCGCGCACAGGAGCTGATGCGGGACGGCACCGCGCTGGCCGACATTGCCGCAAGCGGCATCTTTGAGCTGGTCATCAAGGTCAAATACGATATTCCGAACCGGCAGCCGGAGCGCTTCCGCACGCTGACACAGCAGATTGACGCGACGCTGGACGGTCTCCGTACGCAGAAGAAGGAGGTGCTGTGAGCTTTGAGCATTCAATATTTCGGGCTGCACAGCATCACCGGCTCGCTGGTCGTGCTGGACCATGTCGAAAATGCGCATTTTGACGAAATGGCGCGCATCGTGCTGGCAGACGGCACCGAGCGCACCGGCCGCGTCGCCATGCTGGAGGGCGACAAGGCGGTTCTGCAGGTCTTTGAGGGCACACACGGACTCTCTCTGACGAATACGCGCACACAGTTTACCGGCAGACCGATGGAGATTCCGCTCTCCGGCGACCTGCTGGGCAGGGTGTTCACCGGCGCCGGCAGACCTGCGGACGGGCTCGGCGAGGTCGTCTCCGAAAAGTACGGCGACATCAACGGCCAGCCGCTGAACCCCGTTTCGCGGCAGTATCCGCGGAACTTCATCCAGACGGGCATCTCGTCGATCGACTGCCTGATGACGCTGATCCGCGGGCAGAAGCTGCCGATTTTCTCCGGCACGGGCCTTTCGCACAACAAGCTCGCCGTGCAGATCGTGCAGCAGGCGAAGCTCGCGCAGGACACCGGCGCGGAGTTTGCGGTCGTCTTTGCGGCAATGGGCATTCAGAACGATGTCGCGGATTTCTTCCGCCGCAGCTTTGCCGAGAGCGGCGTGCTGCAGAATGTCGTCATGTTCCTGAACCTCGCAAACGATCCGATTGTCGAGCGCATCATCACGCCGCGCTGTGCGCTGACGGCGGCGGAGTACCTCGCCTACGAAAAGCATATGCACATTCTCGTCGTCATGACGGACATGACGGCGTATGCCGAGGCGCTGCGTGAGTTTTCGTCCTCAAAGGGAGAAATCCCCGGCAGAAAGGGCTTCCCCGGTTATCTGTATTCCGATCTGGCCTCGCTCTATGAGCGCGCAGGCATCATCGAGGGCACCGAGGGCAGCGTGACGCAGCTCCCGATCCTGACGATGCCGAACGACGATATCACGCATCCGGTCCCCGACCTGACGGGCTACATCACCGAGGGGCAGATCGTGCTGGACAGAGGCCTCGAACAGAGCGGCGTCTATCCGCCGATCTCCGTGCTGCCGTCGCTGTCCCGTCTGATGAAGGACGGCATCGGCGAGGGCTACACCAGAGCAGACCACGCCGCCGTCGCAAACCAGCTCTTTGCGTCCTATGCACAGGTGCAGGATGCGCGTGCGCTGGCGTCGGTCATCGGCGAGGAGGAGCTCTCCGCGCTCGACCGGCAGTATCTGGAATTCGGAAAATGGTTTGAAAAGCTGTTCCTTTCGCAGCGGTTTGACGAAAACCGTTCCATCGGGCAGACGCTGGATCTCGGCTGGGCGCTGCTCTCTCTGCTGCCAAAGTCTGCGCTCGACCGCGTGGACGATCAGGTGCTGAGCGAGTATTACCGTCCCGAAGCGGGCAGGGCGCTGATCGAGAAGGAGCGTGGCAGCAATGGCTGAGCAGATTTTCCCGACCAAGGGCAATCTGATGGCGGCAAAGCGCTCGCTGGCACTCTGCAAGCTGGGCTATGACCTCATGGACCGCAAGCGGAATGTGCTGATCCGGGAGCTGATGCAGCTCGTGGACCGCGCCAAGCAGCTCCGCGGCTCGATTGAGGAGACCTATGCCGCAGCGTATAACGAGCTGCAGGAAGCAAACATCACGCTCGGCGTCGTGCACCGGTTTGCGGAATCGGTTCCGGTCGATCCGGACATCGGGCTGGAAACCAGAACGGTCATGGGTGTCGAGATTCCGACCGTCGTGCATGAAGGCCACAGCGATCCGCTGATTCCCTACGGCTTTCTCGACACGAATGTCCAGCTCGATATGGCGTATGCGGCGTTCTGCAAAGTGCGCGACATGACGCTGATGCTCGCGGAGGTCGATAACGGCGTGTTCCGCCTCGCCAACGCGATCGGGGCGACGCAGCGCCGCGCCAATGCGCTGAAAAATGTCCTGATCCCGCGCTATGTGCAGACGATCAAGACGATTTCCGATGCGCTGGAGGACAAGGAGCGCGAGGAATTCACCCGCATGAAGATGATCAAGGCGCAGAAGCTGTGAGAAATTCCCAGGCATTCTGCGAAAAAATTGCAGAAAACGCTTGACAAAAATCCCGATTTGTGGTATGATAGAAGCACCTCTTTGCGGAGGTGCTTTTGTTGTGCGCGAAAAAAGCCGGAACCGGCTTCGCGGCGGGCTGAATGTGCTTCTCAGCCGCTGCCCGCACGCCACACATCCGCGCTGAAAAGAGGGAGGCAAACTTTTGACTGTTCCGGTGTGCCGGCGTCTCTCCCGCTGCGGAAGCGCTGCCGGAGAAGCGGCATACAGGAAAAATTTTGATAGGAGGTGCCGAAAACCATGCGTGTGAAAATCACCCTTGCCTGCACAGAGTGCAAGCGCAGAAACTATGTTTCTAAGAAGAACAAGAAGAATGATCCGGACAGAATCGAAATGATGAAGCACTGCAGATTCTGCAACAAGCATACCCTGCATAAGGAAACCAAATAAGCGTCCCGCAGCAGGACATGACCCGTTCGCCCCGTGCGACGGGCAGAAAGGAGCCGGAAATGGCGAAGGACAAGGAACTTGCAGTTTCCGAGAAGGAAAGCAAGAAGTCGGACAAGTCCAAAAAGCCGGGAAGGATTGCCAAGTGGTTCAAGGAGCTCAAGCAGGAGCTCAAAAAGGTAGTCTGGCCGACCAGAAAGACTGTCATCAACAACAGCATTGTTGTGTTCGCCGCTATGCTCGGGTTCGCCGTGTTTACATTCCTGCTGGATGAGGGCTTTTTGAAGCTCCTCCAGTTTGCAATCAGCACCGGCAAATCCTGACGGGCGTCAGCGGTACAGGGCGTGCTGCGGCAGCAGTGCCGAAGCGTTTATCTTGAAGAAAGCAGGGAATCACAATGAGTGAACATGAGGCGCAGACCCCACAGTGGTATGTGGTGCATACCTATTCCAGCTATGAGAACAAGGTGATGAAAAGCATCCTCACCAAGGCGGGGAATCAGCAGCTCACGGACAAGATCTTAGATGTGCAGATTCCCACCGAGCAGGTGCATGAGATCACGGACGGCAAGGAGAAGGAGTATTCCCGCAAAATCTTCCCCGGCTATGTGCTCGTGCATATGATCTACACCGATGAGGTCGCATATCTGATCCGCAGTATCCGCGGCGTGACCGGCTTCCTCGGTTCCGATCCCAACAAACCCGTTCCGCTCACACCGAGCGAGATTCAGGCAATGGGCGTCGATCTCGGCACGACCGTTGAGATCAACCTCAGCGTCGGCGATTCCGTGCGGATCGTCGGAACGGCAATGGACGGGTTCGACGGCGTCGTCCAGAGCATCAACATCGAGGAGGGTACCTGCGAGGTGCTGGTTTCGATGTTCGG
>JAILIG010000083.1 GCA_024695445.1 Oscillospiraceae bacterium | reverse complement strand
CGGTGCTGCCATATTGATTACGGAGGGATATACTATGGAACAATTGACCGTATTACAGCTCGGACAGCGCGCAAAGGCGGTTTCCGCCGTCATGGCAGCAGCCTCGCCGAAGGCAAAAAACGATGCGCTTACGGCAATCGCAGATGCGCTGATTGCCCGCACGGATGAGATCATTGCGGCAAACAAAACCGACCTTGAAAATGCCGTCAAAAACAATATGTCGAAGGCAATGCAGGACCGTCTGCTGCTCAATGCAGACCGCATCCGCGGGATCGCGGACGGCGTGAGAAAGCTGACCGAGCTCGAAGAGGTCGTCGGCAAGGTCGATGCGGGCTGGGTGCGCCCGAACGGTCTGCGCATTCAGAAAACCCGTGTGCCGCTCGGCGTCATCGGCATCATCTTCGAGAGCCGTCCGAATGTTACGGTCGATGCGGCCACGCTCTGCATGAAGGCGGGCAACTGCGTGATTTTGCGCGGCGGCAAGGAGGCGTTCTCGTCCAATGTCTGTCTGACGGACATCATGCGCGATGCCGTGCAGTCTGCCGGCCTGCCCGCGGATGTCGTCCAGCTCGTGCCGGACACCTCCCGCGAGAGCTCCACGGAGCTCATGCGACTCTCGGACTTCCTTGATGTGCTGATTCCCCGCGGCGGTGCCGGACTCATCAACGCCGTGGCACAGAATGCGACCGTGCCGGTCATCAAGACCGGTGTCGGCAACTGCCATGTTTTCGTGGACGAGTCCGCAGACCTCGATATGGCGGTCAGAATCATCGACAACGGCAAGACGCAGCGCCCCTCTGTCTGCAACGCGGTGGAGACGGTGCTGATTCACCGTGCCGTCGCGGCAAAGCTCCTGCCGATGCTCAAGGCAAAGCTCGACGAGCATCAGGTTACGCTGCACGGCGACGCGGCTGCGGCCGAGGTGCTCGGCGACTGCGTGATTCCCGCGAACGAGGAAGACTGGGCAAACGAGTATCTCGACTATCAGCTTGCGGTGAAGATCGTCGCGGATACGGACGAGGCGATGGCGCACATCGCCCGCTACGGCACCAACCACAGCGAGTGCATTGTCACGAAATCGCTTGAAAATGCGGAGAAATTCCAGCGCGGCGTCGATGCGGCGGCGGTCTATGTCAATGCGTCCACGCGCTTTACCGACGGCGGCGAATTCGGCTTCGGGGCGGAAATCGGCATCTCGACGCAGAAGCTGCACGCCCGCGGACCGATGGGCCTTGCGGAGCTGACGACCGTCAAATATCTCATCAGCGGCGACGGACAGATTCGCTGACGGGGGATACCATGGACGAACGGGAATTGCAGGCATTTCTCGATCAGCTGATGAAGGAGAGTGCCGAAAAGCACGGCGTTCCGCTGAAATACACGGAAGCCGCGCCCGAACCGGAGGAACCGGAGCTGCCGGAGCCTGAACCGATACCGGAGCCTGAACCGATACCGGAGCAGCCGGAGCCCGAACCGGAACCGATGCCGGAACCGCACGCTGCGGCGCTTGCACCGGAGCCGGAAGCCGCTGTGCCGGAAGAACCGGAGCCCGCGGAGACTGCCGCGGATTTTGCGGAGAAATCTGTGCCGGTGCAGCCCGAACGCCGCCATCCGGTGCGGGATCCGATTGTCGGCGCGATTCTGGTCATCCTGTCGCTGGTCGGCATCGCGGCGCTGGTGCAGACCGGCATTTCGCTCGGAAAACGCTGCTTTGCGGAGCAGCCGGATCCGCTGCCGGATGCGCTTTGCCGGGCGGTGCTGCCGCTTGTGCTGATCGACCAGCCGGATTTTGATGAGCCGGAAGCGCTGACAGACGATCAGTTTCTCTCGGCGGCGGTGATCTCCCTCATGACCGGGCAGCGCCTTGCCGGTTACCCGGATAATCTCGGAATGCGCGTGGTACCGGCTGCGGACATTGCGGCGGCCGGAGAGCAGCTCTTCGGAACAATGCGCACGCCGGAATACCGGACCTTCGGCATCGGCGGAGAGGTGCGCTGCTACTACGACAGGGAGCAGGACAGCTATCTGATTCCGGCGTCGTCGCGGCTCTTTACCTATGAGCCGAAGGTGACGGAATACCGTACCGAGGGCGATACCGTGACGGCAAATGTGGAATACTACGCCGAGCAGCCTGCATGGCAGACCGGCGCGGCCGAGTATATCAAAACCGTCGAATATACCCTGCGTCGGGCGGGGGATGTCTGGCAGATCCGTGCCGCGCAGCAGGTCGGCGGCTCCTCCGATGAGCCGTAAACGGGACATCCTGCAAGCGAAGGAAATCCGAAGGAGTAAACCATGCGGCATAATATTCAAAACGGCAGACTGTATCCGAATCCGGACTACGAGGGCCGGCAGCATATTGATATCCCGGAGGGCGTGACCGATCTGGGCTATCAGGTGTTTTTCGGCCTCAGCGAGCTGGAAACCGTGACGCTTCCGCAAAGTCTGCGCAAATTTGGCTATCAGGATTTTTACCGGTGCGAAAAACTGCGTGAAATTCACATTCCGGACGGTGTCACATGGATCAGCGAGGAGGCGTTTCACGATTGCCGGTCTTTGCGTTCCGTTGAGATTCCGGACAGCGTTCAGGATATGCACCGCATGGTCTTCGGCGGCTGTGTGTCGCTGGAATCCGTAAAGCTTCCGGCACGGCTGAAAAGGCTCCCGGAGCTGACCTTCTCCGGCTGCACATCGCTCCGCTCCGTTGAAATTCCGCCGGAGGTGACGGTGATCGACGACCGGGCGTTTCAGAGCTGTTCCGCCTTAACGGAGCTCACGGTTCCGGAAAAGGTCGGGAGCATCGGCTTTCATGTGTTTCGCGGATGTACGGCGCTGCGGATACTCCGGATACCGGCTTCTCTGAAAGAATGCTGCAAATGCGGGCTGGAAACCTGCACGGCGCTCGAAACAATCGAGCTGTACGGAGAACTTCCGCCAAAGGAGCTGCCGGTCAGCGAATGGCTGGCTGAGCTGGCCTTTGATCCCCGTTCCAATGCCGGCGAACGGCTGCTGGCAGAAAACCGGATCACGCCGGAAATGCTGGACACGAGTCCGAAGGAGCTGTATCTGAACTCCATCTTTCAGCTCCGGTGCAGCACGGCGCCCTTTTTCTCCATGCAGTATCAAATCGTCCCGCTGCTCTGCCGTGCAGCAGACCGGCAGACGCTCAATGCCGAGCTGACCGGAATCCTGCCCGGCAATCAGATTGCTCTGGTGTTCAGCAAATTCAAACAGTATATCAGCCGCCTGCCCGCACATCCGTAAATGCAAATTGCCCCTCTGATGCTGCATCAGAGGGGCTTTTCGGGCGAACTGAGAACGCGCTCCGTACCGTTCGGGGCGCGCCTTTTTGTGTGTGCCGGCTGTTCAGGCGCTCAGCAAAGCTCTGTGACCGTCTGCGACGCTGCAAACGCTGCGGGTGCCGCGCCGGCGACATCGAGCGAAATCGCGCCGCCGGAGTTGTTGACCAGTGCCCACGAGGTGCCGGGGAGCAGCCTTGCGACCGCAGAACCGGTAATCAGCACGGGTGCCGCTGCGCCGACCGGTGCGCCGGACTGCGCCAATACTGCGGCGCCGTCGAGCGACTGCAGCGAAATCACCGCGTCCGTCACGGCCTGTTCGCCTGCCGCCGCAGAGACCAGCAGCTGCCATGTGAAGGCGTAAACGCCGGCGCGGTTGACGATGACGGCGTGATTTGCGGCGTCATAGCTCAGGCTGTCGCCGTACTGCCGGACGGCAGCGCCCATCGGGATGACCGCACCGTTTGCGATGCCGGTCTGTGCCGTTGCGAGCTGAATGTTCAGCGCAGAGGGACCGTTCACGCCGGCAGGCGGAAACGGCGGCACATCGGGAGACGGCACCGGCGGCTGCGGCGGGCAGGCGGGAAATCCGCAGCAGCCTGCACGGCCGAGGCTTGCATCAATCATCATGATCCTCACTCATTTCTCAGCAGATTCGGGCGCGCGTGCGCTGCGCCGTCAGGAGCCGGGACTGCCGGCAGAGCTGCACATCCTGCCCGTGTTACAGCATATGCCGGCGGTGCGGAATCTGTCACTGCTGCGAAACGGCCGCGGGCTCCTCTGCGGGGCAGAGCGCCGCTTCTTCGTAATCAAAGGTATAGGTGCGGAAGGCGTTGATGACAACGGTCTCCCCGAAGCGGCTGATGCGCGGTGCTTTCTCGCCGTAGTCCATGTGCATATGCCCGTGGACAAAATACTTCGGGGTATACTGCTCCAGGAGCGTCCGGAAGGCGGCAAAGCCCCGGTGACAGAGATCCTCACCGTCGTGGAAGCCCTGCGCGGGGGCGTGCGTGACGAGAATGTCAAAGCCGCCCAGCCGCTTTAATTTGAGCCAGAGCCTCCGGATGCGCCGCTGCATTTCCTGCTCGGTGTACTGGTGCAGACCGGGGCGGTAGCGCATGGAGCCGCCCAGTCCGAGAATCCGGATGCCGTTGTGGACATAAATGCGGTCTTCGATGCACTCGCAGCCCTCCGGCGGCGTCTGCTCGTATTTCTCGTCGTGATTCCCGTGGACATAGAGAAGCGGGACATTGGAGAAGGTCTCGACGAAGGAAAGATAATGCGGGTGGAGATCGCCGCAGGAAATAATCAGATCAATCCCGCTCAGCTTCCCCGGCGTGTAGTAATCCCACAGGGATTTGGACTCGACATCGGACATTACCATGATTTTCATAAGTCAGTTCACCTTTCACGGCAGACAGCGGCATTTTGCGGCAGCTGTCAGGATTCGGGCTGTCTGCGGACAGTCTCCGGCAGGGGCGGAAGGGCGCTGAGCCCGTGCTGTTCGGTAAAGGGACGGAACGGGGCGGCAAGCTCGGAGGCATCGGGGATCCGGCCGACGACATTGTCCGGGAACCAGTCGGCGCGGACGATCTGCTCCGGTGTCAGCGTGACGCCGGGCTGCGCGATGCAGCTGCCGTCCTGTGCATAGATCACGCCGGTAAACGGGTGGAACGAGCCTTTGGCAATCTGCCGCTGCATCAGCGCCACGAGCTTCTGTGTGCCGCTCGGCAGCCGCGAGGAGCAGGCGACCTCGATCGCACCGGAGGACATTCCCCAGTAATAGTTCAGCGCGTGGGTTTCGTTGCGGTTGGCGTCGTTCTTCCAGGCGCCGATCAGCACCGAGCGGACCATTTCCTCGTAGAGGCTGCCCCAGTTCCAGACGGGCGCGGCCAGCCGGAAGGACTGTCCGCCGTACAGGCCGTACAGGCCGAAGTCGTGGTCGGGGCTGCCCGGTGCGCTCAGATCGCGGTCGGAGATCAGGTCGATCTGCTTTTCGCGGAAATAGTCGGCCGGATCGTGATTTTCGAGCGTGGACCAGTCCAGATAGACCATCGCACGCGGGTTGACGAGCTTGACGCCGAGCGCAAATGCACAGATCGACGCCGGCGTGCCGAGCACGGGGTAATCCGCGATGTAGCCGATGCGCTCATTCTCGGTCATCGAGCCGGCGATGATGCCCGTGATGAATTTCGCCTCGTAAATGCGCAGGAAATAGGTGCGCACCTGCTTGTATGCGGAGTTCATCGAGCAGTTCATGATGATGACATCGGGGAAGGCGACCGCCATGCGCATACTCGCGGCGTGAAAGACCGGTGAGGTCGTGAAGATCATACGAAAGCCGGTTTCCGCGAGATTCCGGATGACATCCTCCGCTTCTGCTGCCTCGGCGACGAACGCTGTCGTTTCGATCGCGCCGCCGAGGGCGTCGTTGAGATACAGCCGGCCGAGCTCGTGATTATAGCTCCATGCGGAGCGTTCGGGATCCTTCGGATAGAGGAAGGCGATCTTCAGGACGGTGCTGCCGATCGGGAGCATCTTCATCAGTGCGATGCGGTGGGAATCCTCGGTCGGCTCGAGAATGTACGAGGACGGGCTGGAATCGGCCAGCACGCGGAATTCCGCCCAGATGCGGTCGATGGCGCGGTGCAGCTCGGCGGAGGACTGTCCCCGCACTGCCGCAAAGCCGTAAATCTCGATGAAATGGAGAAAGGCGTCACCGGCTGTGACCGGCATTCTCTGTCCGCCGCGGCTGATGAAATAGCTCTCAAAGACGGCGTAGAGGAAGCGGACATCCTGCCGCAGACTCTCCGACCAGAGCGGCGCCTTCTCGGTGCCGCTGTCTGCGGGAATCGCCGCCAGCAGGCGGGAAAATGCACCGGTCTGGCTCATCTGGATCTCGTAGATGCCGGCGATGCGGTAAAAATCCAGAAAGTCGGCATAGATGCGGTATTCGACGGAATCGTTTGCACGCGGCAGCACCCGCGTGACCTGCGCTTCGATGCTGACTGCGCCGTTATAGCGCGAGACACTGACGCGCTTGTTGCCCTCGATCACATAAAACCGCTGCATATATTCCAGCACCTTGATCGGCTCATTGACGCCGATCTCCTGTACGGAATCGTAGAGTGCAGACCACTTTGCACCGAACTCCGTGTCATAGTCCAGCAACGGCATGAAGTTGGAAGCAAAGGCTTTGGTGCGCTCCGCGCTGGCAGTTCCGGCAATCATCGAGACCGGAATCTCGATCTGTCCGAGCGGCACACGGCCTTCCTCGGAGCCGCTGCGCAGCAGGTCCTCCAGTGCGGTGAGATAGGGATAGACGCCGCGTGCGATTGCCTGACGGTACTGCTTTTCAGCTGATTTTTGTGCTTTGACGTAATCCTGATATGCCATATCTTGCTCCTTTTCAGGTCAAAAAAGCGGATGCCCTCTGCTTTTATTATAGCACGGAATTCGCCGGATTACAAGCAAAAAAGCAGTTTCCGATATTTTTTTCAGAAATTCGGGATTAGGGCTTGACAAACCGTCTGAAATATGATATAATAAGTTTCGTTGTGAGGGTGTAGCTCAGTTGGTTAGAGTACCTGCTTGACATGCAGGGGGTCATCGGTTCAAGTCCGCTCATCCTCACCAAAGCAAAGTCTCCTGTCCGTCCGGCGGGAGGCTTTCGTTTTATCACACACCGGAAAGGACGAGATGATATGGGTAAAACTGGTGCAAAGCGCAAAAAATGGCCGATCGTGCTGCTGGTGATTCTGCTGCTGATCGGCGCACTCGCCGGCTTCATCTGCTGGAATGCCGCAAAGAACAATGCGGAAATGTATCAGACGCTTGACGAGGGCATGGCGACACTCTCTGAGTACTGCAAGGTCACACCGGCCGATGCGGGCGAGTACAGTGAGATCAAAATGTACGGCCTGCTGAAATTCCGCGTGGAGCAGTATGATCTCGCGTATCCCGATGACAATTATTTCGGCAATCTTTCCGTCATGAGAGTGAACATGGGCTTCATGCAGATGGTGTCCTTTGTCATCACACCGTACAGCATGGATCTGCCGCTGCTCTCGATGGACTATATGTACCCGCTCGGCAACCGCAAGGCGTACACGGAATTCTACGATCTCGTGCCGGACAAGGGGACAGACGCATATACAAAGGTGCTGTCCGGTCTGCGCGAATTCCAGAGCCGTTACAGCCAGATCGAGGAGCTGGAGACCGGCTCCTACTGGTATGACAATCTGCTGTCTGTCGTGATGCACAAGAAGCTGAAGCGCGCAGACGACGCAACCGTCCGCAAGATGTTCTGCGACGCGATCAGAACCTACATGGAGAGCGCAAAGGATCTCCCTGCGCTCGATGATGCGGGCCGGGCAGAAAAGCTCCGCCTGACGCAGGAATACAGCGACAACCTCATCAAAAACGGCGGCGTCTCGACCGATGTCTTCAAGAAGCAGCTCGGCGAGGAGAAAACAAAGGATTTCTTTGACAAGGTGTTCTTCGGCACGGCGCGTCAGCAGGAATAACGGACGCCGGACGGAAACGAGCCATATGCCGCGGCAGAATGTGCCGCAACCAGAAAGGAGCGAACTTTCATGCAGGATTATTCTCTGAAAATCGCGGAGACCATTGAGGACTTTCTCCGCGCGGACGACTGGAAATTTGATCCGGTCGATGAAAACGGCGTCATCCGCTTCAGCGTGTCGCTGAAGTGCAAATTCCGCCGGTGCAATGTCGCCATTCAGGTGCGGAACACCTGCTTCATGGTGCTGGCTACGCTTCCGCTGACTGCGGACGAGGAATCCCGCCCGAATGTGCTCGAATATCTGAACCGCGCAAACTACGGCCTGATTCGCGGCGGCTTTGAAATGGATATGGCAGACGGCGAGGTCCGCTACCGCACCTCGCAGTACTGCGGTGACGAGGATGTTCTGATTTCGCACGAGACGGTCAAGGATACGCTGTATGTCTCCCTTTCGATGCTGGAGCGCTACGGAACGGCTATGCTGGAGGTCATGCTCGGCAATCTCGAACCCGCCGAGGCGATCGAACAGGCGGAGCACACCTGACTTTACTTAAAATTCGTCACTACGCACAAATCGCGCACCGGTTTTTCGGCAGTTTGATGCTGGAAATCCGGTGCGCTTTTTGCTATAATTAGAATAGGAAACTGTTGAACGGAGAACGGGCAGACAAATCCCGTTTGACCGGCAGACCGCGATATTCAGCTTCGTTTAAGACGGAAATGATACGATTGAGACAGAAAGCAGAACTGTCTGTCATCCGTAAAAAAGGGGGGATCCGTATGAAGCCAATCTTCCGGCGTCTGGGCGCCTCGCTGCTGGCAGCTGCCTGTCTGACAGCGGCCGGACTCCCGTCTGCACTGTTTGCCGAAGCAGCCGGGGAATCCACCTTCCGCCGGCGTGTGGTGGATGCGTGGGACAATCTGCGCGAATCGGTTTCCATGTTCGGCGTCAGCATGACGGTCGATGACTGTATCCGCGAATATTACGATCTGCTTTACACGGCAGCGGACCGCTTTTATGTCAGCTCCGCCTTCGGGTACAGCTCCAACGGCGCCAATGTCTACGGCTTCTGGGCGCGGTACAGCTACGACACCGCAAAGATTCCGGCCATGAAGCTGGCCTTTGCGGAGAAGCTGGCGGAGGTGCTGAGCGGCGTGCAGCCCGAATGGTCCGAGGCGGAAACCGTGCTGTACTTCCACGACTGGCTGGCGACACACTGTGCCTATGACCTGACCTATACCCGCAACGATGCCTATGCCGCAATGGTGGACGGCGACGCGGTCTGTCAGGGCTATGCGCTGGCCATGTGCGTGCTCTGCCGCGAGGTCGGCATCGCGTGCTATCCGGTCACGAGCAACAAGCTGAAGCATATGTGGAATGTCGTGCGCGTGGACGGCGAATGGTATCACTGCGATGTGACCTATGACGATATTTCACCGGATATGCTCGGCCATTCAATGCACGAATATGTACTGGTCAGCGACGAGTTTATGCGGTCAGACGGAATGCACGATGCCGATGACTGGAACTTTTTTGCCGAGGGCAATGAGGTCGTGTGCAGCTCAAAGCGCTATGAAAATGCCTTCTGGCGCGGCGCGATTGATGCGGTGACGCCTCTGCCGGACGGCACATGGCTCTACGCGAAAAAGAATGATTCGGTGCAGGTGCCGGCGGATGTCTACGCCAGAATCCTGCGCACCGGCGCAGACGGGCAGTCCGAGGAAATCGCAACGGTGCAGGCAACATGGCCCACCGCGAGCGGCAACATCTACACCAACTGCTACACGGCCGCTGAGGTCTGGGACGGCAGGATCTACTACCACACCCGTTCCGATATCTATTCGATGGCAATGGACGGCAGCGATGTGCAGAAGCTGTATACGCTGTCCGCGGAGGAAAAGCAGAAGGGCTATCTGTTCGGCATTCTGATTGCAAAGGACGGCCTGCTGACCTATCAGGTCATGGATCAGCCGATGTTCGCCGACGAAACCATGACGATGGATGCGGATTATCACACGATTCAGCTGGAAAAATCTGCTTCGACCGACACGACCGGGCCGCCTGCGGAAACAACAACGACGACTGAGGCCGTGACAACGGAAAGCACGACGGAATCGCTTCTGACGGAATCAAGCACGGAATCGAGCACGGAATCCGAGACGGAGCCTGCGACCGCGGAACCCGTGCAGACGGACAGCACCGAGCCGGAAACGCAGCCTGCGACGGAGCCGTTTACGGAGACTGCGGAGCAGACAACAACGGTGACGGAGACCTCCGCTGAGGACTCGACGGAGCCGCTGATGGCGGTGCTGCACGGCGATACCGATGTAAACGGAAGGGTGCAGATCGCGGATGCGATTCTGCTGGCACGCTTTAACGCGGAGGATGAGGGCATTACGCTCACGGCGCAGGGCAGGCTCAACGCAGACTGCAACGGCGACGGCCTGATTACCGCGGACGACAATGCGTGGATTCTGGAGCTCCTCGCGGGACTGCGGTGAAGCAGCTTTTCCAAAGAAACAGCCGGCAAATTGCCGGATACAGACAGAACCCGTCCGAAAGGGCGGGTTCTCGTTTTGTCGGAACAGTCATGCTGCGCAGATGCCGCTGCTTTTTCGGTCAGTGATCGCCGTTCCGGCCGCATTTGCCGTGCAGGGCGCAGCTTTCGCAGCTGCAGCCGCAGGACGGCTTTCCGGCCTTCCGGCTGCGCCGCATCGAGGCGAGAATCGCCGCGACGACTGCGAGCAGCACCAGTGAAATGAGAACGGTTCCCGCGTTTTCCGCAAGCCATGTGAACACCGTGAACCCCTCCCTGTTATTTTTTCGGCTTTGCCGTCAGCTTTGTCGCTTCCTCATACCGCTTGAAAAAGACCGCATAAATCATGCCGAGCAGCAGCAGCACGGCGCAGATCACTGCCGGCACGCTGTACTGTCCGCCGGTCAGAAGCCCGCCGAGCTGATTGACCGTCAGCGCGACGGCGTAGGCAAAGCAGGTCTGGTAGCCGAGCGCAAACCATGTCCACTTTGCGCTTTTCATCTCGCGGCGGATGGCGCCGATGGCGGCCGCACACGGTGCGCAGAGCAGATTGAATACGAGGAACGAAAAGGCCGTCACATGGGTGAAGGTGAGGCCGAGCGACTGCCAGACCGTGCTGTCGCCGCCGCCGTACAGAATGCCCATCGTGCTGACGATGCTCTCCTTTGCGGCGAGGCCGGTGAGCGACGCGACGGCCGCCTGCCAGCAGCCCCAGCCGAGCGGCGCAAAGATCCAGGCGATCGCCGAACCGATCCTGCCGAGAATCGAGCAGTCGAGCCGGTCCTCCGGCAGCATCCGGAAAGCGCCGTCCGCGACGCCGAAGCGCGACAGGAACCAGATCAGAATGGTCGAGAGCAGAATGACCGAGCCGGCCTTTTTGATGAACGACCAGCTGCGCTCCCACATCGAGCGGAGCACATTGCTGAGCGGCGGCATATGATATGCGGGCAGCTCCATGACAAACGGCGAGGGCTCGCCGGCGAACAGCTTTGTCTTTTTCAGCATGACGCCGGAAACGATGATGGCCGCCATGCCGATGAAGTAAGCGGAAACTGCAATCCACGGCGTTCCGCGGAAGACGGCGCCGGCGATCATGGCGATAAACGGCACCTTGGCGCCGCATGGGATAAAGGTCGTCGTGATGACGGTCATGCGGCGGTCGCGCTCGTTCTCGATCGTGCGGCTGGCCATGATGCCCGGCACGCCGCAGCCCGTCCCGACCAGAATCGGGATGAACGATTTGCCGGACAGTCCGAACTTGCGGAACAGCTTGTCAAGCACAAAGGCGATCCGCGTCATGTAGCCGCAGGCTTCGAGGAAGGCCAGCAGCAGAAACAGCACCATCATCTGCGGAACGAAGCCCAGCACCGCGCCGACACCGGCGACGATGCCGTCCAGAATCAGCCCTTTCAGCCAGCCGGCGGCGCCTGCCTTTTTCAGGCCGGCTTCGATCAGCGCGGGAATGCCCGGCACAAAGATGCCGTCGGCGGCGGGATCCGGTGCGTCAAAGCCGTACGCTCTGAAGTAATCGACGGCCTCCAGATAGGACATCCCGATGACGGAATCTCCCGCATTTTTCGGCACTCTGTCGTAATATACGGTGTATTCGGCGGTTCTGAGCGTTTCGGCGTCCTCGACGGTAATCTGCGCGGTTTTTTCTCCGGTGACGGCTGCCATTTCGGCGAGCGCCGTCTCTGCGCGGAAGCTCTCCGCTGCCGTGTCGAGATCATAGTATGCCCGTGCGGCGTTCATTGCATCCGCGTAGTCCCCGGCTTTCTGCTCGTAGGCCTCGGTGCCGATGCCGAACAGATGGAAGCCGCCGCCGAACAGATTGTCGTTGGTCCAGTCGGTTGCCCACGCGCCCGGCCCCTTCATGGCGATGAAATACACCAGAAACATGATGAGCGCAAAGATCGGCAGGCCCAGCCAGCGGCTCGTGACGACACGGTCGATTTTATCCGACACGGTCATGCCGGCATTGTGCCGCTTGTAGCAGGTTTTGAGCACCTCCGTGATGTAGTTGTAGCGGTCGTTCGTGATGATGCTCTCGGCGTCGTCGTCGAGCTCCCGCTCGGCGGCTTCGATGTCGCGCTCGATGTGCCGGCGTGTCTCCCCGGAGATCTGAAGCTGCTCCATGACCTTGTCGTCGCGCTCAAAGACCTTGATGGCGTACCAGCGCTGCTGCTCGTCGGGCAGATCGTGAATGACGGCTTCCTCGATGTGTGCGAGCGCGTGCTCGACCGGGCCGGAAAAGGAGTGCATCGGGACGGTTTTGCCCTTTTTCGCGGCGGCAATGGCGGTCTCGGCGGCTTCCTCGACGCCGCTTCCCTTCAGTGCGGAGATTTCGACGATCTCACAGCCGAGGCGGCGTGCGAGTGTTTCCGTGTCGAGCTCGTCGCCGTTTTTCCGGACAATGTCCATCATGTTGATGGCCACGACGACCGGAATGCCGAGCTCGATGAGCTGCGTTGTCAGGTAGAGATTGCGTTCGAGGTTTGTGCCGTCGATGATATTTAAAATGGCGTCGGGGCGTTCGCCGACCAGATAGTTCCGGGCGACGACCTCCTCCAGCGTATAGGGCGAGAGCGAGTAAATGCCCGGCAGATCGGTGATAATCACGCCGTCATGCTTTTTGAGCCTGCCCTCTTTTTTTTCGACCGTAACGCCCGGCCAGTTTCCGACAAACTGATTCGAGCCGGTGAGCACATTGAAAAGTGTTGTTTTGCCGGCATTCGGATTGCCTGCGAGGGCGATTCGGAGTTCCATGCAGAATCTTCCTTTCTAGTGTTGTGATATGCTAACCGCCGCGTCCGAAACAAAAGGCGAACCGCAGGGCGGCCGCCTTCTGCACTGTCTGATGCAGCGTTTGTTACTCGACCTCGACCATGGCCGCATCCGCCTTGCGGAGCGAAAGCTCATAGCCGCGCACCGTAATTTCGATCGGATCGCCCAGCGGCGCAGCCTTGCGCACGCGGATCTCGACGCCCTTGGTCAGGCCCATGTCCATGATCCGGCGCCGGATGGCACCTTCACCGTGCAGCTTTTTGACCTTGACCGTGCTGCCGATCGGCACCTCGCGCAGTGTTTTCATCGCGTTTTTCCTCCCCTTCGACCGTATTTCATGGCCGCCGCCGCGTCTGCGGACTGCGGGCAGAAACTTGGTTAGGTTCGCCTAACCTCATCTATATTGTACCACCGCGGCGGCATTTTGTCAAGCATTTTCGCGGTGCTTCTGTATTTTCGTGAATCCTCCCAAATCTATTAGGTGAAGCTAACTTCTGAAATGTCTTTGTTGCATAAAAAGAAACCGCCGTCTGCCGGCGGGCATAAAAATCGGGCGAATCCTGTTCGGATCCGCCCGTAGACTGCAAACTCCGCCTTGCCGTCGCCTGAGGAATAAAACCCGCTTGAAGCAGGTGGGTACCCGCCTGCGCCGCTCTCGCTCCCTGGCAACCGCGTATGCGGGAGGTCTGCAATCCTGACGCAGAGACTTGATTCCCTATTCACAAATGTTGGATTATATCAAATCAGGCTTGGTCGCACAAGGCAGAATGCTTTTTTTCGCATCTGCTTATTTCTTGTAATTAGTATATCACGGAACACCGAAAAAATCAATTGGCAAATCCAACCAACATTTCTGACTTTGTTTGGATATTCTGACAATTATGCTACTGTTATTCTGCATCCTCGTCATCGAGCTCCTCGTCGTCCTCCAGACGGTCGAGGAAAATCTGTGCGATGCGGTCATATTCCTCATCGCTTTCGATCGGGACAAGGATATCGTTTCCGGCCTCATCCTTCTGCACGGCGAGCACCACAAGCTCGCATTCCTCCAGCAGCTCTGCGGGATCCTCCACATGGGGAATCAGCGCAAAATAAAGGCTGCCGTTCTCCTCGAGCAGGTCGATCAGCTCAAAGAGCTTTTCGTTTCCCTCCTCATCCACCAGAGTGTAAAGCTCAGGGGCGTCCATCAGTTCATTGTCCTGTCCGTTCATAATCTGATCTGCCATAAGTTTTCTCCATTCTGCCGGATGAAATCCGGGCGTTAAAATAATAGTATGCGCGTCCTCTGTCCGAGGCCGGCACCGTCCTTCATTCTAACCGATTTTCGGCGGTTTGTCAAGTCCTGCATTGCGCAGATGCCGCATCCGGCCGGATTTTATAGGGCTTCCGCAATGAAATCCGGAAAAAGAGCTAAAAACTACTAAAAAAGTTGCCGCGAACTATTGACAAATCACATAAACTGTGCTATAATAAAGCTGTAAGAACAAGAGCATCTCTGAAACGCAATTCAGCACGGGAAATTTCCCCGTTGTTCTTATACGCAGAATCAGGCGGCGTTTCCGTCCGGTATCGTATCGGAATCCGTACTGCATCCTAAGAAGGATGCCGAGCGAGGATCCGGCCGTCAATCCAGATTCAGGAAAGGTGTGTGAGCCCAATGGATACGATGCATTGCCATTCGCACATTGACGGTGGCTCATGCAGCAAGTGCGCGGTGTAACATATTCCGGCTGACAGTCCTGCGGCGGCGGCGGATCCGCTTAAAAATGCCGGCAGCGCGAGCCGATTTCCGATATAGAAGCTGACACCGATGCCTGCCTGCCGAACCGGCAGGTGAACTGCAGAGCGCAGATTCAAAAAGCGGATATGAAGCAGCGAGGAATGCTTCATCGGCGGAGCGGTTCCGCCGGAAAACGGTGCAGCAGTCAATGGTTGCGAACGAAAAGACGCATACGCCGCCGGCACGGAATCTCGGCGCAGTATGCTGGGGGCGCAGGTCCCCGCACAATTGCCGCAAAGGCAGTGTGATATACCGCATCGCCTGCAACTGCACGGGAAGCGGGCGAACCACAACCATAAAGTGAATAAAAAATAAGGGGCGGCACGATACGGTGCCGCCTTTATTTTTGCCGGATCAGAAATCGCCCGGCACGCCTTCATTTCAGATGAATCACATCCAGCAGGTCCTCCGCCAGCCAGTCGGCCAGCTGCCAGGCCATGAAACATCCGGTGATTACGCCGAGCACGATCTCGGCCCTGCGCTTTTTCCGGTAAATCCGGATTTCGTTCGGATACTGCGGAAGACAGCGCAGCTCGATGCGGTCCCCGACGGAAAATTCCCGCTTGTCGGACTTGTCCTTCGGCAGGTCAACCGTCCGGTATTCCCCGTTCATTTCATATTCCGTGCGGAGAATTGTCTGCCTGAGAACCTTCCGCACCTCCAGTACCGTACCGGTCAGCGGCACGGCGCGGCGGTAAATCAGCAGAGTCCATACGCCGAGCGCGGCGAATGCCAGCAGAAACAGCGCGATGCCCGTCAGCCGGACAATGCCAAGCAGACGGCGCTCCGGCACCGTGAACCAGCCGAGCGGATACCGGACAAGGCTGCCCGAACACAGCAGCACGAGAAACAGCAGGATTGCGGCACACAGCGCGGTGATTGTCGCAAGATCGGCGGACGACTGCCCGCTGCCCTGCATAAAGCCGGTCTCCGGATGCCCTGTCCGGTAGCGGACCTCCGCGGTGCTGCCCGCTTCCATCGGGCATTCCGGGGATTCCTCGGCGGGAAGCCTGTGCTTTGTTTCAAAGGTCTTTCCGTCCGCTTCATAGCGCACGGATACCGTATAGCTGTAAAGCGTGCGGGTGAGTTTTGCGGCACGCACCTTCGTGACCGTACCCTCCGCGGCGGCATCGGCCGTGCGGAAGAGCCGCCGCATCCGGATGCACCGCAGCACCGTCCGGACGGTCAGCAGCAGAAGTACCGCGGGAACCAGCAGAACCAGAATCACACGAATGCGCACGGCAGACTCCTTTCGGTCAGAGCAGCTCGGTCGGCTGCGGGAGCTGTGCGAGCAGCGCGTCGATCTGGGAGCGGTGCGCAATCCACTCACTGAAGGCCGTCGCAGAGCCCGCCGCGACACCCATGCGCAGTGCTTCGGTCAGCGGCTGGCCGGATGCGCACGCGGCAAGGAAGCCGCCGAGCATGGCGTCGCCGGAGCCGACCGCGTTTTTCACGGTGCCGTGCGGCGCGGACAGATGCCAGACACGGTGCTCCTCCGTAAAGAGCAGCGCGCCCTCTCCGCCGAGCGACAGCAGGACATTCTGCGCGCCCATGTCAATGAGCTGCTTGCCGTAGGGAAGTGCGTCCCACCATGTGTCGATCTGGACACCGAGCAGCCCGCAGAGCTCCGGCAGATTCGGCTTGATGACAAAGGGCTTCTTTTCGATTGCATGGCGCAGCGGTTCCCCGGTCGTATCGACGGCAAAGCGCACACCGGATTCCGAAAGCGCCTCCATCATGCCGGCGTAATAGTCCGCCGGTGCCGCCGCGGGAATCGTACCCGCCAGCACGATATAATCGCTGTCGCCGTAACGGCGGAGCTTTTCGAGCATCTGCGCAGACTCGGTCTGCGAGACGGAAACGCCCTTGCCGTTCAGCTCGGTGACGCCGCTTGCCTGCCGGATCTTCAGGTTGATGCGCGTCATCTGGTCGGGTACATAGATCCAGTCGGTCGGAATCTGTGTCCGCTGGAGCCGTTCGGCGATCATCGAACCGGTTGCGCCGGCGAGAAAGCCGTAAACGGTCGTCGGAATGCCGAGCTGCTGGAGCACCAGCGAGACATTGATGCCCTTGCCGCCCGCGGTAATCAGCTCATCGTCCGTGCGGTTGACGGCGTTGATACCGATGGGATCGTTGACCGTGACGGTGTAGTCTACGGCCGGGTTGGCAGTAACGGTTGCAATCATGGGCAATCTCCCCGCGGGCTGTTTTTTCTCAGCGCCGCTGTTTTTTTTCTGTTTCATCATATTCAGGCTCCCTTATGAAAATACGGTTACGGGAAGAAACGGTACCGGGCGAAAAGGAACAGCGCAAGTGCCGCACCGCAGAGCAGCAGTTCCTTCACGAGCAGGAGAAAAAGCCGTTTCCGGCGCTCCGCCCTGTATGCAGATAGCAGCAGCACATCGCGGCTGCCGGCCGCTTCGGGCACCGTCTGCGGATAGCTGCCCATGCGGAAGGCACGGCAGTCCACGGCGATTCTGACGCGGTCGCCTGCTTTGAGCGAACGGGCGGCAGGGGAATCCGTGAAGAACGCGGCGCGGTGGCTGAGCCCTGCCCGATCCTGAAAGCGCACACAGACTGCGGTGCCGGATCCCTCCGGCGCAGACGCCGTACACTCGGCCGGAAAGACCAGCCGTTCCCCGTACAGGGCGAATACCTTGCCCGCCGCCCGGCAGACCAGCCCCAGCAGCAGCGCCAGCGGCAGCCCCGTCAGGAGCCAGCGCCCGCCGGCAGGGTACATGAGCGCCGCAGCAGACTGCATACCGACCGCCCCTTTCCGCGGAATTTGCTTCTGCATTGATTATAACATAAATTCAGGCGTTTGTCTACTCTGTTGCAGGAATTGGCGCAGAATTTTCACGCCTGCATTTCTGCCGCCGCGGCAGGCATCCGAAAGATAAGTGGGCTGCGTTTCTGCTCTGTCTGTTTCTCACCGTACACATAACGGTGTCCGGGGGGCCATGTCCCCGCAGTCCAATCGTCTCAAAGCGGCCTTCGGAGCGGGAACAGAGGCGGTGCGGATGATTGACTTTTTACGGCGATTGTGGTACAATAATAGAATAAGATTTTGGCGAAAAGCGGAGCAGAGAGGGGGCGCCGTCATGCACAGCAAACAATCTGCCGCAGCGGAACGCAGCTACCGGGTTGCGCTCGGCGGCATTGTCGCGGCGCTCTGCCTGACGGTTATGGTGCTGACGGGCGTGGTGCCGGCGCTTTACATCGCCGCCCCGATGGTCGCGGGAATGCTGATGATTATTCTCGCGGAGGAGGTTTCGGAGGGCTGGGGCTGGCTGACCTATCTGGCCGTCAGTCTGCTGACGCTGCTCATGAACCCGGACAAAGAGGCCGCGCTGATGTTCATACTCTTTTTCGGGTATTACCCGCTGCTGCGGCCGCGGATGCAGCGGATCCGGCCGCGCTGGCTGCGGATGCTGCTGAAGCTGCTGCTTTACAACGCCTTTCTGGTCGCCGATTTCTGGGTTACGGTCTATGTGCTGGGGCTGCCGACCTTCGAGGATACGCTGCCGTGGATGTATGCGGGGCTGATTGCCGTGTCGAACCTGATCTTTCTGGCATACGACCGGCTGCTGGGCAATATCCGCGCATTTTACCGCAGCTATTTCGTGAAAAAAATTCTGGGGAAACGGCAGTGAGGCTGCCGGACGGAGCGTGCAATGCGAAAGCTGAATCTGATTGCTGTTTACCGTGCGGACGGCAGACAGCTCCTGATGTGCCGCCGGCGCAAGGAACCGTACCGGGGCCTGCTGAATCTGGTCGGCGGAAAGGTTGAGCCGGGTGAGACGGACGAAGCCGCGGCGTACAGAGAGCTTTTTGAGGAAACGGCTCTGACGGCGGCGGATATCCGCCTGATTCCGGTCATGGAGCTGCGTTATTTCGCCGAGGACTTTTCGCTCTCGGTCTACGCCGGCACACTGACCGGCCGCACCGTTCCGCACGGGGATGAAAACGAACTGCTCTGGGTGGATGCCGACAGCGATTTTGCGGACTGCACCCGCTTTGCCGGAGAGGGCAATTTGCTCCATATTCTGCGGATTGCGCCGCGGTATCTGCAAGGGGAGATGAATCATGACTGAAATATCGTGTCCGTACTGCGGCCTTGTCAGCCGGATTCCGGACGGAATGCCGGCAAACTGCGTTTGCTGCGGCAGACAGCTCCCTGTGAACGCGCCTTTTGCGCAGGATATGCAGTATGCAGGGCAGCCGGTGCCGCAGATGCAGCAGCCCTGCGGGATGCAGATTCCGGGGATGCAGACCGTGCAGAACGCCGTGCCGGTGCAGCCGGTTTATCATCCGGAGATGCTGCAGCAGGCGAAGAAAAAGCGCCGGGACTGGCATATCCTGAACGGCGTGCTGTATGCGGTGCAGATGGCGGCGCTCGGCCTCGGTGTGACATGGGACGAGCACGGCTTTGATACCGATATGTCCGTCCCGCTGATCGGCGCATGGCTGGCGTCGCTGGTACTGTTCTCCATTGTGTCGGCGCGCCTGCGCCCCGATGCGGCGTATCTCGAAAAGCCGCCGTTCATACGGAGCAAGTGGGCGTACGGCTTCTTTCACTTTCTGATCAGCCTGACATCCTTTGTCTCGGCGGCGGTTGTTTACGCGATTCTGGTCGTGCTGCTCAACTGACCGCGCATCAAAAAGGATATTTTGCGAAACGCGCCTTGTGCCTGCGGTCATGCCGCATTCCGCAATCCGCATTCCGCATTCAAAATAAAAACCTGAAAAGGAGTTTTTTATCATGGACAATATGCAAGGCATGAAGCGCACCTGCTACTGCGGCGAGGTGCTGGAAGCGGGCAAGACCGTCACAGTCGGCGGCTTTGTCGATACCGTCCGCGACAAGGGCGGCATCATCTTCATCGTTCTGCGCGACCGCACGGGCGTCGTGCAGCTGACCTTCGACGAGACGACCGATCCGGCCGTTTTTGAGAAGGCATCATCCTGCAAGAGCGAATATGTGCTGCTGGCAAAGGGCGAGGTGCGCGAGCGCGAGAGCAAGACCGACAAGATCAAAACCGGTCATGTCGAGATCTTCGTCACCGAGCTGCGCATTCTGGCAAAGGCCAAGACGCCGCCCTTTGAAATCACCGCAGAGACCAAGGTCAACGAGGAGCTGCGCCTGAAATACCGCTATCTCGACCTGCGCCGCGCCCCGCTGCAGCAGAACCTCATTCTCCGGCATCAGATTGCAAAATGCGCGAGAGACTATTTCTACGAAAACGGCTTCCTCGAAATCGAAACCCCGATGATGATGAAGTCCACGCCGGAGGGCGCGAGAGACTATCTTGTGCCGTCCCGTGTGCATCACGGCGAATTCTATGCCCTGCCGCAGTCTCCGCAGATCTACAAGCAGCTTCTGATGGTGGCCGGCTATGACCGTTACATCCAGCTTGCACGCTGCTTCCGCGACGAGGATCTGAGAGCCGACCGTCAGCCGGAATTCACGCAGATCGACCTCGAAATGAGCTTTGTCGATGTCGATGACATCCTCGACCTGACCGAGGGCTTTCTGGTCCGGCTCATGCGCGAGGTCATGGGCAGAGAGCTGAAAACGCCGCTGCCGCGCCTGACCTACACCGAGGCGATGGAGCGCTTCGGCTCGGACAAGCCCGACCTGCGCTTCGGCATGGAGATCACCGATCTCTCCGAAACCGTGAAAAATGTGGAATTCCCGGTCTTTGCCGGCGCACTGGAAGCCGGCGGCTCCGTGCGCTGCATCACGGCAAAGAACGCGGCGTCCGTCCTGACGCGCAAGGAGATCGACAAGCTGACCGAGACCGTCAAGGGCATCGGCGCAAAGGGCCTTGCCTATATCCGCTGGGTGGATGCGGAGCCGAACTGCTCCTTCGGCAAGTTCCTCAAGGAGGGCGAGCTCAGCGCGATCCTTTCCGCTGCGGGCGCAGAGCAGGGCGATGTCGTGCTGATCGTTGCGGACCGGAATGCCGTCACGCTGCCGGTGCTGGGCGCACTGCGCAACATCCTCGGCAAAAAGCTCGATCTGATCCCGCAGGGCGAGTTCAACTTCCTGTGGATTACGCAGTTCCCGTTCTTTGAGAAGGACGAGGAGACCGGCGAGTGGATGGCGATGCACCACCCCTTCACGATGCCGATGGACGAGTGCCTGCAATATCTCGACACCGCACCGGAAAAGGTCTTTGCAAAGGCCTATGATCTCGTGCTGAACGGCACCGAGCTCTGCTCCGGCTCCATGCGCATCACCGACTATGAACTCCAGCAGAAGATGTTTGAGTCGCTCGGCCTGACTGACGAGGAGATCGAGGCGAAATTCGGCTTCCTCGTGCAGGCGTATCAGTACGGCGCACCGCCGCACGGCGGCCTCGGCATCGGTCTGGACAGACTGACGATGACGCTTGCACAGGCAGATTCCCTGCGCGATGTCGTCGCCTTCCCGAAGGTGCAGAACGCCCGCGAGCTGATGAGCGGCTGCCCGTCGCCGGTGGACAAGGAGAGCCTTGACATTCTGGGCATTGCGGCGATCGACAGCGAAAAGCCCGAAGCATGAAGGATGCCGGCCGGAACACCGTTCAAAATAAAAAAGGGGAACACATATGACAGTCAACGAACTGATGGAGCGCGTGCGCGCTGAAATGGGAGACAATGTCTCCGAAAACCTGGAAAAGATCACGGCGATGACCGCAGAGGTCAAGCACGAGGAAAATGCCGCGGAGCTGCTGGAGGCACTGGCACAGTTCGCGTTTGAGATGGTGCCGCCGGAGATTCAGCAGCAGATGGAGGAGACGACCTTCGTCAACGGCAAACGCATGGATCAGGCCTTCGGCGAGGCGCTGGCGCTCGTCAACGGAAACAAGAGCGCCGAGGCACTGCCGATTCTGAAAGCAATTTCCGACAAAATCGCGCAGTATTTCGAGGAGGAACCGCGGAAGTGGTATTCGTTCCGCAATCCGTTTGAGTATCATATGTTCCGGCAGTTTTACCCGGACAAAACCGGCTTTGACCGCGCACCCTTTGATTTTGCACACTATCTGGTGCTGTACGCCTACACGCTGATGGACGCGGGCAGCACCCGTGAGGCAGAGGCGGCCGTCAAGCGGGCAATTTCCTTCAACCCGGTCAGCGCGGAGATGCACTTTGAGCTGTCCGAGATCTGCAAATTTGTGAAAAACCTGCCCGATCTGCTGAAAAACTGTCAGGAGATTTCCAGAATCTGCACGACGCCGGACCGCATGGCACGCGTCTGCAATGACATGGGCTATTTCTGTCAGGAGACCGGCGATCTTCAGTCCGCGGCGGTGTTTTATTTCGAGAGTATGCGGCTGAATCCGGTTTCCGTGACCGAAGCGGAGCTGACCGATGTCGTCCGGCACATCAATGCAATGGGACAGCGCTTTGCACCGCCGACCGATGCGCAGATTGATGAGGTGTTCCGCCGGAACCGGATCATCCGCTATCCGAACGGCGAGCTGGTCGAGCTGGCGCTCGGCATGAAGAACGAGGCGCAGAAGTATCAGCGGCTCGACCTTGAAGGGCTGTTCACGCGTGTCGCCTATGACCTGACGAACAATCCGGAGCTGAAGGCCGATCTGGACCGCATCGACCGCGAAATTGCGGCGAAAAACGGTCAGGGCGGGAACGCGCGGTGAAGCGGGTTCTGCCTTCCGATGCGGCCGTCACCTACATGGGGCGCATTGACCGCTCCGCACCGGATGCACCGGTCTTTTACTGGCCGTATTCGCTGTTTCAGTTCCGGTTTACGGGTGAGATTCTGCAGCTCACGCTGAAAAATTACAGCGTGGATCCGCTGCACGGAAACGGGCTGCGCCTCGGCATCGAGCTGGACGGCCGGGAGTCCGTGCTGACGCTCTCTCCGGAGAACGGCGCAGAGCAGACGCTGACGGTCACGGCGGCGGGCGAAGGCACGCACAGCGTCCGCATCTGGAAGCGCGAGGACTGTATGCACAGCTTTACGCTCTGCGGCATTGCCGTCGGGGACAGGGAGACAGTTTCGCCGCTGCCGCTGCCCGCGCTGAAGCTCGAAGCCTTCGGCGACAGCGTGACCTCCGGCTCATGGGTGGAGCTCTGCTCTCATGTCGGGCAGCCGGACGAGCCGGATTACACCGCAAAATATGACAATGCGCGGTACAGCTTCGCGGCGCTGACCGCCGACCTGCTCTCCGCGCAGCTGCATCTGACTGCACAGGGCGGCATCGCGCTGCTGGACGGCTCCGGCTATTTTGAAAACGGCGCCGTCGGCATGGAAACCGCCTACGACAAGCTCTGCTATCAGCCGGCGGCCGGACCGCTGACGCCATGGGACTTTTCCCGTTATGTACCGGATTATGTCATCTTTGCCGTCGGGCAGAACGACCAGCGCGTCGGCGGGCGGGAAAACACCCGCCCCGATGCCGCGGCGCAGGAACGGTGGATCGCCGCCTACTGCCGCATTCTGACCGACTTGATGCAGAAATATCCGGCCGCGCAGTTCATTCTGACGCTGACGGTGCTGATGCACGAGGAGATCTGGGAATCGCTGGTTGATGCCGTCTGCGTGCGCATGGCGAGCGACCGCGTACACCGGCTGCGCTTTACCCGATCCGGCCGGGCAACGCCGGGGCATCCGCGCATTCCGGAGCAGTGCGAAATGGCCTATGAGCTGACAAGGTTCATTCAGCGGCTCCGCGGATAACATCGCCGGAACGGTCCGCAGACCAGCGAACCGACGGCGCACAGCAGATACCACAGCGCCGAAAACAGCGGGCAGACCTGCCCCAGCAGATTCAGCGGGCGTCCGGAATAATCCCAGACGCGCCAGCCCATGATGAGATTGTCGAAGATGCCGACCGTGAACTCCGCCGCGCTGACGAACAGCGCACCGAGCAGCGCCCGCATCCAGAGCGGCTCGGAAAGGACCGCGTCCATTTCGCAGAGCAGCGCCATCGCGGCGCCGCCCAGCAGGCACATCGTCCAGTGCGTGTAGCCCCTGCCGGCAATTTCGATCAGACCGTAGGAAAAAAACCAAGTAAAAAAGCGGCGGCAGATACGCCGGGTTCCTGCTTCATCCGTGCAGCACTCCTTTCGTCAGAGATATGGGATAGCTTATGCGGGTTTGCACGGAATATGCCGCTGCGGAAGATGCCTTATTTTTGCAGCAAAAACTGAAATTTCTGCGGCGGCTCTGTCTGCCGCGCATATCGAAAAAACAAGAAAACGGAGGGGTTTTTCATGCGCGAAAGCGGGATCCTGCTGCCTGTCTCGGCACTGCCGGGCAGACACGGCATCGGCAGACTCGGACAGGCTGCCGACGATTTTGTGGACTTTCTGAAAGAGGCGGGCTGCCATTGCTGGCAGGTGCTCCCGCTTTCTCCGACCGGATACGGCGATTCTCCGTATCAGTCCTGCTCCTGCTTTGCGGGAAATCCGTATCTGATTGATCTGGACCGCCTCACGGCAAGGGGGTGGCTGGACAAGGCGGATTACGAGCCGCTGGACTGGGGCTCGGAGCCGCGTGCGGTGGACTATCAGCTCCTCTGGGAGCACAACACCGCCGTTCTGCGCTGCGCCTATGCCGGCTTTCTGAAGCATAAGCCAGCGGATTACCGCCGCTTCTGCACCGCGCAGAAGGCGTGGCTGCCCGACTATGCGCTGTTCATGGCGCTGAAGGACGCACACGACGGAATGCCGTGGTATGACTGGGAGCCGGAGCTGGCTCTGCGTGACCGCCGTGCGGTTGCCGCCGCAAAGGAGCGTCATGCTTCGGACATCGATTTCTACTGCTTTGTGCAGTACTGCTTTTTCACGCAGTGGAAAGCGCTGAAAAAATATGCAAACGCAGCAGGCATCCGCATCATCGGCGATATCCCGATCTACGCCGCCTATGACAGCGCAGAGGTCTGGGCAAAGCCGGAGCTCTTTCAGCTGAACCGGGAGCGCCGTCCGGTTGCCGTCGCGGGCTGTCCGCCCGATGCCTTTGCCGTCACGGGGCAGCTCTGGGGCAATCCCCTCTGGGACTGGGCGGCGATGGCGGAAAACGGCTACCGCTGGTGGCTTGATCGGTTAGACTTCGTGCTGAAGCTCTACGACACCGTGCGCATTGACCATTTCCGCGGCTTTGAGCGCTATTACGCGATTCCCTACGGCGCACCGACCGCCGAGCACGGCAAGTGGAAGAAGGGGCCGGATTACGCGCTCTGGAAAGCGGCAAAGGAGCGCTTCCCTGTGCTGCCGGTCATCGCGGAGGACCTCGGCAACATCACGCCGGCGGTCGAAAAGCTGCTCCGCCGCACCGGCTTCCCCGGCATGAAGGTGATGCAGTTTGCCTTTGACAGCGGCGCGGACAATCCCTATCTGCCGCATAATTTCAAAACGGATAACTGTGTCTGCTACACCGGCACGCACGACAATCACACCCTGCGCGGCTGGGTGAAGTCCATGTCCGCAGAGGCGTGTGAATATGCCATGACCTATTTTGCGCTCAAGAAGAAAAAGAAGCTCCCGCAGGCCTTGCTGCGCGCCGCATGGGGCAGCATTGCGGGGATCGCCGTCGGACAGATGCAGGATTTCCTCGATTCCCCGCCCTCCGACCGCTTCAATACCCCCTCGACGCTCGGCGGAAACTGGATCTGGCGCACGGTCGCTTCCGATTTCACCGCACAGCGCGCCGCAAAAATCCGTGCGCTCAACACCGTCTACGGGCGGCTGAATCAGCCGGAAGCGGGGCGCACTGACAAATGAAAAAGGACGGCTGGGGCAATCTGATCTTCGGGCTTGCACTGATCGTGCTGGATCTGATCGCATATTTCTTTTTCAGGCTGTCCGGCAGTCTGCACCTGAGCTGGCTGTTTCTGCTGCTGGACGGGCTCGGCATCGCCGCATCGGTACAGACGCTGCGTGACGGGGATCTTCCGCCGAAAATTGCCGTTTCCAGCCTGCTGCTCTGCGCCGCAGCCGCCGTTTTCTATTTCTGGATGATTCTGAAGGCGGCCGGCATTCTCAAGTGAACACACCGACAGACAGGACACCGGAAAGGAGTGACCGGGAAGTGAAAACCATGGGCGGAAAGAACTGCTGGGAAGTCATCCGGCAGAACCGGCATTACCGTTTGCAGCGGCATTTGCTTCTGCGGGGACACTGCCGCATTCTCGACAACGAAGACCGGCGCATCGCATCCGGCTCCGAGTCCGAGATGCTCGCCGCATATGAGGAGCTGGATCACCGCACACTGCGCGGGCTTCCCCCTTCCCCGACGGCGCCGAATCTGCGCGCCGGGACGATCGGCGGAAAGGTTTTCTGGGATGAAATTGCGGAAAAGGGCGGCTACCGGCTGCAAAAGCAGCGCTTTTTCAATCACTGCCGGATTCTGGACAAAGCGGGCAGACGCCTCGCAAACGGCTCGGAGCAGCAGATGCGGGCGCTGCTGGACGGACTGGCGGACGGCAGGGTACATCCGGACACGCTGCGCGGACTCCTGGAGACGGTGCGGAAGCGGCACCGCACAAGGGGCGGCGCATACTGCTGGGACACGGTCCGGTCTGCCGGCGTATACCGTCTGCAGCGGCACAAGCTCTTTCCGGGTTGCCGGATCCTCGATCTGCGCAATGTCTGCGTGGACTACGGTGCGCCGCGGAAGATGGCGGCCCGCTTTGACGAGCTGGCAAAGGAAGCCGCTTCGCTGACAGTTCCTGTGCCGGGCGATGTCATCGGCGTCGAGCGCGCACTGTACGACCATTACGGCGTCTATGTCTCGGACGATGAGGTCATCGAGTTTTCCGCGCACAATCCGGAGGGGAAAAGCATCATCCAGAAAACGACCTTTGCGCGTTTCCTCGCGGATTCCAAAGAGTGCTTCTATCTCGTTTTCGGCGATACCTACTGCGAGCCGGGCAAGGTGTATTTCTCGCCGGCTGTGCGCAAGGTGTCGGGACGGCCGCAGGATTTCTGGAAGAAGTTCCGCATTTTTGCGGACGGCATCCGGCCGGCGCCGACTGAGTTCTTCAGCCGGAATCTCGGCGACGCGCTCAACACCCCGAAAAACTACCGGCTGCGTTCCCCTGCGGAGACAATCCGCCGCGCAAGGGCGCAGGTCGGCAGGACTTCCTTCGGCGAGAGCGAAAAGGAGTACAGCCTGCACCGCAATAACTGCGAGCATTTTGCGATCTGGTGCAAAACCGGCGTCATGCTGTCCACGCAGGCGGAGGGGCATCTGATGCGCGCCTTCCGCATCATGGCGGACATCGGCGCAGCACCGGACCGGCTCCCCAAAGGAGAAAAGACATGAGAGCAGCGGCGATTTTCAGCGACAACATGGTACTCCAGCGCGAAAAACCGATTGCGGTCTGGGGCGACGGCAGAGACGGCGTGCGCGTTACGGTGACACTCGCCGGACACCGTGCCTCGTCCGTCATCCGGAACGGAAAATGGCGCGTGACGCTTCCGCCGATGCCCGCCGCCGATCATCTGACCATGACGGTGCGCAGCGGTGCGGTCTGCATCCGCTTCCGGGAGGTCGCCGTCGGAGAGGTCTGGCTCTGCGGCGGACAGAGCAATATGGAATTTGAGATCCGCAATGCGCTGCACGGCAAAGAGCTGCTTTCCGCACTGACGCCGGACTGCGGCGTGCGGTATTATTACACGCCGAAGCAGCGGATGTTTGACGGGGAATTTGACCGAACAGAGCGCCGTTCGGGCTGGTGCAAGGCGTCGCCGGAAACGGCCGGCGCGTGGTCGGCGGTCGGGCTGTACTTTGCGCGGAGACTGCAAAAGGCGCTCAGCGTGACGGTCGGGCTGATCGGCTGCAACTGGGGCGGCACCTCTGCCGCGGCATGGATTCCGCGGGAGACACTGGAGGCGCATCCGGCGCTCCGTCCGTATACGGACGATTATGATGCCGCGATGTGCGGAAAAACGCCGGAACAGCACATCCGGGAATATGACAGGTACGCCGCATTTCAGGCAGATTGGCAGAATCGCTATGAGCAGCTCATGCGCGAGCGGCCGGAGACCTCTTGGGAACAGGCGCAGGAAATCCTCGGTGCGTCACAGTACCCCGGACCGATGGGCCCGAAGAACGAGCTGCGTCCCGGCGGACTGTATGAAACGATGCTCCGGCGCGTCTGCCCGTACACGCTGCGCGGCTTTCTCTACTATCAGGGCGAATCGGACGATCACCGCCCGGAAACCTATGCAGAGCTGCTTGAAGCACTGATCTGCCGCTGGCGTGCGGACTGGGGCGAGGATACGCTGCCCTTCCTGAATGTGCAGCTCCCGATGTTCCGGTATCGGCACGAGCCGGACCGCATGAACTGGTGTCTGATCCGTGAGGCGCAGGCGGCGGTCTGCCGGAAGCTGCGGCACACGGCGCTTGCCGTTCTGACGGACTGCGGCGAGCTTGACAACATTCACCCGACGGATAAGGAGCCGGTCGGAAACCGTCTGGCACTGCTGGCACTCTGCCGCGTCTACGGCCTTCTGCCGCCTGCGCAGGCAGAGGCACCGGCATATCTGCGCAGCTATGTCAGCGGCGGCACACTGACCGTGCAGACCGTTCACGCAGAGGACGGCTTTGTCCTGACGGGAGAGCCCGCGGGCTTTGAACTCTGCGGTGCAGACGGGATCTGGTATCCGGCGGAGGCCGTGCTGATGCCGGACTGCATCACACTGACCGCTGCGGCTGTTCCCGCACCGGCGGCTGCGCGCTATGCGTGGCGGAATTACACAGAGGTCACGGTGTTCGGCAGAAACGGTCTGCCGCTGGCACCGTTCCGGACTGCCTGCATCTGAGGGCAGCCGAAAGAGAAAAATTACGGGAGAGAAAGGACGGAAAACATGAGGTTCCGAAAAGCGTTTGTACTGCTGTGCGCCGCGCTGACAGCCTGCACCGGCATCACGGCCTGTGCGGACAAGGGCGGGAAGGTGACGCACGACAACGGCCAGTCCACGATGGATTTTGTCCGCGAAATGGGTGTCGGCATCAATCTCGGCAATACCTTTGAATGCTGCGGCTCGTGGATCAGTGAAAAGAGCGTGACCAATTATGAAACGGCGTGGGGCAGCCCGATCATCACACAGCCGATGATTCAGGGCTATGCGGACGCCGGCTTCGGCACACTGCGCATTCCGGTCGCGTGGTCCAATATGATGAGCGAGGATTACACGATCAGCGCCGAATATCTGTCGCGTGTCCGCGAGGTGACGGACTGGGCGCTCAATGCAAAGCTCAGCGTCATTCTCAACATCCACTATGACGGCGGCTGGTGGAAGGACTTTGCCGTCGCCGAAAAGAAGGACGCGTGCATGAAAAAATACACGCGCATCTGGGAGCAGCTCTGCGCGGAGTTTCAGAACACGGGCTATGCACTGATGTTTGAATCGCTCAACGAGGAGGGCTGCTGGGACACGCTCTGGAACCGTTACAGCGACAATCAGAACGGCAAGTCCGACGCCTACGCGCTGCTCAATGAAATCAATCAGAAATTTGTCGATACCGTGCGTGCGGGCGGCGGCAAGAATACCGAGCGGCATCTGCTGATCGCCGGCTACGCGGCCGACATCGCGCTGACCTGTGACGAGGCTTTCCGGATGCCGGACGATCCGTTCGGACACTGCGCCGTTTCCGTCCATTATTATACGCCGGCGAACTTCTGCGTGCTGGAGGAGGACGCCAACTGGGGCAAAATGCAGACGGAATGGGGCAGCGAGAGCGACCGTGCGGAGCTTGACAGAAATCTCGGCCTCGTGAAAAAGACTTTTCTGGACAAGGGGATTCCGGTGGTCATGGGTGAATTCGGCGCGACGAAAAAGCACCGCACCGCGGAGGCCGTCCGGGAATATCTGACCTCGGTCTGCAAGGCGGCCTGCGACCGCGGCATCTGTCCGGTGCTGTGGGACACGCCCGGCAGCTTCTATGACCGCGACAACGCGAAGATGTACGACGAAGCGCTGCGGATCGGTCTGCTCGCCGCCGCCGGAAAGGATGTGCAGCAGCAGGATGCCGCATAACCGCGCTGTGTGAAATGCGGATTGCCGTGCAGTCCGGTACGGGGACGCCCGCTTCTGTGGGGGCGTCCCTTTCTGCTGCCCGCCTTCCGGATACAGAAAGGCCCGGTGATTTTACGGGAATCACCGGGCTTTTCCTGTGTGGGGGCCGTTGCTGCGGCAGGAGGGTTATGCAATCTCCTCGACGCGGACATTGGTGATATAGACCGTCGCCGAAGAGCCCTTATGACCGAGATTGAACTCCAGACGGCCGTTCGGATCGTTCTTTTCGTTCATCTCGAAATCGTAGGTGTAGGTTGTCTGCTTGTCGGTCACCTTCAGTGTCGTGTCCTGCAAATAGCGGATCCAGCCGGCGTTCGGAGCCGAGACGCAGACGATGATGTCGCGGGGCTCATCCGCCCATGCGTCAAAGGTGGCGCGGTACTTCTTGCCCTTGATCATCGGCAGATCGGGCTGCACGAGCTGCACGGAGTAATCGACCGTGCCCTCGTTCTCCGTCTTGATGACGATCATGTTGTCGCGGATTTCCGCGGAGCCCTGACCGCCCTCAAAGAGCAGGAACTTCCAGTTGACATCGTCGGTCAGGTCTTCCTTCTCGGCGAAATTGCCGTTGAAGATGAAGTTGCCGTCCTCCAGCGCCTCGCGGTAATGCTTTTCGGGCTTGGTGACATTGACATCGTAGGTCGGCTTGCGGTAGACGCGGACATAGTCGATCAGGAATTCCGCCTTGTCAAAGTCGGTGGTTTCGTCCGGATTGCCCGGCCATGTGCCGCCGACAGCGAGGTTCATCTGCACAAAGAACTTCTGGTTGAACGGTGCGGGATATTCGCGCTCGTCGCCGCCGGCCGCCGCCGTAAACCAGTCGTTGACGGTCAGATAGAGGTTGTTGTCGATATACCAGCGGATCTCGCCCGGCTCCCATTCGACCGAATACTCGTGGAAGTCGCTGGCGAAGGTGCCGTCCTTGAGCTCATAGATGCCCTGCTGGTCGGCGTGCGGTTCACCGTAGTGAATGGTGCCGTAGGCCGTGCCGGTGTTGCTGCCCAGCACCTCCATGATGTCGATTTCGCCGCATTTCGGCCACTGACCGTAGAAGCTCTCGGTCTGCGGCATCATCCAGATGGCCGGCCAGAGGCCCTGTCCCTCCGGCACCTTGGCGCGGGCGACCACCTTGCCGTAGACAAACTGTGTCTTGCCCTGACCGGTGACCTTGCCGGAGGTATAATGTGTCTGGCCGTCCTTTTCGCCCTTGATCGCCTTGATGACGAGATTGCCGTCCCGGACGAACACATTGTCGGTCGAGGTCGTGTATTCCTGAAGCTCCTCGTTGGTCCAGCCCGGCTCATGCGGTTCATAGTTCCACAGCGATTCGTCCAGTGCCGTGCCGCTGAATTCGTCATGCCAGAGCAGCTTGTAGCCGTCCAGCTCCGGCACCGTGACCTCCTCCTGCTTCTGGGGCGCGGTGGTCTGCGGCGCGGTGGATGAAGCGGGCGTGGATGAAGATGCGCCGGCACAGCCCGTCAGCAGCGAAAAGCAGACGGCCGCCGCACAGATACGCAGTTTTTTCATGATGATTCCTCCCGTGTTCGGTGCGGACTGCACAATGCACCGATTCTACCCTGTATTATACCCGATGATCGGGTGCGGTGCTGTCAGTTTCCAAACATTTCTGTCAGATTTCTGCCTTGATTTCGGCATCTGTGCCGATTTCTCCGCGGGGCTGAAATTTTTTGCGGAAGCCTCTTGACAAACCGGAAAGAATGTGATATAATAGGTAAGTCGTCGAAAGACATCTGCGCCGGTAGCTCAGTTGGATAGAGTAACTGGCTACGAACCAGTAGGTCGGGGGTTCGAATCCCTTCCGGCGCATCAGCGGGGACACCCGCAGCCATAACAGCGTTCCGGAATCTTCCGGAACGCTGTTTTTGTATGTCCGGCGACGCAAAATGTGATAGAAAGAGGATAGCTATGATCTGCAACAATATCCTTGAGGCGCTCGGTCACACGCCGATGATCCGGCTGCAGCGCATGAATCCGCCCGGAAACGCTGAGATCCTTGTCAAATTCGAGGGGCTCAATGTCGGCGGCTCCATCAAGACCAGAACCGCCTATAATATGATCCGCAATGCCGAAAAGCAGGGGCTGATCGGCCCTGACACGGTCATCGTCGAGCCGACCAGCGGTAATCAGGGCATCGGGCTGGCGCTTGTCGGCGCCGTCCGCGGATACAAGACCGTCATCATCATGCCGGATTCTGTCAGCGAGGAGCGCAGAAAGCTCGTCGAGCATTACGGCGCCCGCGTCATTCTCATTCACGATGACGGCGACATCGGCAAGTGCATCCAGAAGTGTCTGGACACGGCGCTGGAGATGCAGGCGAACGATCCGAATGTCTTTGTGCCGCAGCAGTTTGAAAATGTCAACAACATCTATGCGCACAAGTATTACACCGCACTGGAAATTCTGGAACAGACCGCCGGCAGAATCGACGGCTTCTGCTCCGGCATCGGCACGGGCGGCACGATCACCGGCATCGGCGAGACGCTGAAGTCCCAGTATCCCGATTTGGAAATCTGGGCGGTCGAGCCGGAGCACGCGGCCATTCTGGCAGGCGGCACGATTGGCACGCATCTGCAAATGGGTATCGGCGACGGCATCATCCCGTCGATTCTGAACCGGCAGATTTACGATCATATCCACATCGTCACGGACGAGGATGCGATCAATACCGCAAAGCAGCTCGCCTCGATGGAGGGCATCATGTGCGGCATTTCGAGCGGCACGAATGTCGCGGCGGCACTGAAGCTGGCCGAGAAGCTCGGCCCCGGCAAGACGGTCGTCACGATTCTGCCGGACACCGCAGAGCGGTATTTCTCCACGCCGCTGTTTCAGGATTAAAGCTGCCGCTTCGGCATGAATACCGAAAGAAAAGGAAGCTCCCGCACAAGGGGAGCTTCCTTTTTTGTCTGAGATCAGTATGACGGCTTTTCACGCCGGTTCTTGAGAATGATCTGCTTTAAGAGCGACAGGTCGCGGGCGTCGAGCTTTCCGTCCTTCGTGAGGTCGCCGGCCTTCCAGTCCGCGAGCACGGTGCCCGGCTCACAGATGAGCCAGTCGCACAGGAGCGCGGCATCCGCGGCATCGCACTTGCCGTCCTTGTTGATGTCGCCGATGACCTCGTCGTCATCATCCTGGTGGCTCTCGTCAAACACATATTTCGCACGCTGCAAAAAGGCGTCACTGTCGGGCTTTTTCACCTGATTCCAGGTCGCCTGGCTGCCGTAGAATGTAATCGTCGCGGTCGCCGTATTGTCGGAGAAGGTGTAGTAGTCAATCGTCTGCAGCTTGCCGGAAAGCTTCACATCGGTCAGCTTGTCGCAGTAGCTGAATACGCCGTAGCCGAGCGAGGTGCAGCCCTTGAGCTCTGCCGAGGTCAGGCCGGAGCACATGAAGAAGGTATTTTCATTAATGACCTTGACACTGCTCGGCACGGTCACGGATGTGATGTTTTTGTTCCTGGCAAAAGCGCTGCCGGAGATGTACTTGACGCCGGACGGGATTTTGACCTCGCCGGTGCAGGTCTGTCCGTCGATCAGTGCGCCGTTGACGATGACGAGCGGATCCTGTTTGCGCAGATTCTCCAGCCACGGCGTGTCGATGAACACCAGCTCTCCGATTTCGACCAGACGGTCGGGGAGGTTTACCTCTCTCAGGGAGGAGCAGCCCTCAAACGCTTTCAGGTCGATCTTCTTGATGCTGTCCGGTATCGTGACCGAGGTGAGGTTCTTGCAGAACCCGAAGCTGTACTTGCCGATGATTTCCAGTGTATCCGGCAGTGTGAGGCTGGAACACTCGCAGGACTGGAACGCATAGATTCCGATTTCCGTAACCGGCAGTCCGTCGATCGTGGACGGAATCACGACGGAAGAGACCGAGTAGGACTTCGTAAAGGTAATCAGAACATGGTCGGAATACTTCTCGTAGTAAAACGAGTCGTTTTCGCCTTTGACCGGTGTCTCCTCTGCGAATACCGTCAGCGGTGCGGCAAAGAAGCCTGTCCCTGCAGCAAGCGGCATTCCTGCCGTCAGTACGGCGGCAAGCAGCGCGGCGGCTCTCAGCGAGCCCTTGGCTTTTTTCATTGAAACCCCTCCTGTTTGTTTGTGATTTGTGTATCCGGGCAGCCCGCATCCTCTCTTACGGGCGGCCTTACTTCTATTATAAACAATTCCGTCCGGAATGTCAACCGGAAAACGCATTTGTGCGCATCAGCCGACCAGACCGGAGCGCTCGATGCCCTCCGTAAAGTGCTTTTGCAGGAATGCGTAGAGAATCAGCATCGGCGTAATTGAAATCAGGCAGCCGGCCTCCAGCCAGACAATCTTCTCTCTTGCGCTGATGTTCGCATTCGCGTTGTTGAAGAGCTCGATGTTCAGTGTATCGTTCAGATTCCGCAGCACGGTCGAGATCGTCTGCTTGTCTGTAAAGAACGAGCTTGCGACATAGTAGTCGTTCCAGTACCAGACGACCGAGAACAGAAAGACCGTGAGGAACGAGGAGCCCGCATTCGGAATCATCACACGCAGAAAGGTCATGAGCGGCCCGCAGCCGTCCAGATAGGCCGCGTCCTCCAGCTCTCTGGGCAGTCCGCGGAAGAACTGCCGGAAAATGAAGATCATCAGGCCGGCGCGGATGCCGTTTGCCGTCAGGGCGGGCAGATACATGACGAGCATACTGTCGATCAGATTGACATGACCGAAAAGGAAATTCCGGAAGGTCATGTAGAGCGGGATCGAGATGATCTGCACCGGCACCAGAATCATCAGAATGACGATGCCGAACAAGAGCTTCCGCCCCTTGAACCGGAACCGTGCAAAGCCGTATCCGGTCAGCGCGCAGGTGATGACCTGACAGACCGAGCAGCCGAGATTCAGCACGAGCGTATTCACCAGGGGATTGTTCCGCGACCGGTTCAGGTGCATGGCACGGAAGGTCTGCTTCATGATGCGGAGCGTGAAATGCCGCGGAATCCACACCACGGTCGGATCGTTCATGTCGCGGCTTTCGCGGAAGGCGTAGGAGAGCATAAAAATCAGCGGTGTCAGGATGACAAAGCCGAGCCCGAACAGAATCAGGAACCGGAATACCGGCCAGCCCTTTTCCGCAAGGCGTTTTCTGCGCAGATACGCGAGTTCGGAGCGGCTCATGCTCTGCATCCGGATTTTCATGGCCTGTTTTTTTGTCATGCCGTCGCCGATCTCATGCGCCTGCCGCACATCGGGGACGGCGCCGGCGGGGCGCTGTGCTTCCGCGGCTTCGGGTGCGGCTGTTTTCCGGATTTCGCCGGAACCGGTCTGCGCTGCCGTCTCTGTCTTCGGGGCGTGCTTTCGTTTTTTCAATGCCGTCACCCCCTCAGTCCACTTCGTAGAAGACATAGCGGCTGACGAACAGCACGATGATGCCGACCACGGCCATGACGATCGCAAAATAGCTCCAGACCATGGCAGAGGCGTAGGCGAAGTCCCAGTCCTGCTGCTTGTCCAGCACGCGGATCATGACCAGATTGTCCGTTCTGGTGAAGGAGTCGATGACCGTGTAGATGAAGTTTGCGAGAATCATCGGACTGACATAGGGCAGCGTGATTTTCCAGAAGTATTCCCATGCGGTCGCACCTTCCATCGACGCGGCCTCCCTGGCGGAAACGGGAATATTCTGCAGCGCGGCAAGGAAAATCAGAATCTGGATGCCGGAGCTCCAGACCAGCCCGAAGATGTTGGTCACGACCGTGTTGATGAAGTCGGTCAGGCCGGGGCTGATGTTCATGACGCCGAGATATTCGAGCAGGTCGCCGACGAGATCGGTCTCAAAGAGCGTCGAGAACTGCACGCCGCTGTCCGCGCCCGTGCTGGCGATGTTGCCGCTGATGATGTTGTAGACCGGACCGGTCGCAATGATGACCGGCAGGAAGAAAATTGCACGCGCAAAGCCCCTGCCCTTGAATTTCTGATTGAGAATGACGGCGATGAACAGCGAGAAAATCAGAATCATCGGCGTCTGGATCAGCGTGCTTTTCAGCACGGAGAGCAGGCTTTCCTTGAATTTCGGATCGGCGGCGAACACGTAGCGGAAGTTGCCGAGCCACTTGCCGCCGGAGAGCGGCAGCCAGCTCTTGCGCATACCGCCGGCGGTGGGCTTTAAGAGCTGATTGTCCATGAAGCAGTAGCAGAGAGACTCTGTCAGCGGAATCAGGAACCAGAGCACGGTGCCGATCAGCCAGATCGAGATGAAGCCGTAGCCGTACAGCGCTTTTCTCCGTTCATACGGTATTTTCATCCGAAGACCTCAGCTCCTTCCCCTGTGTAATCCCGCAGGCGGCGCGTCTCGCCGTTCAGACTGACGGTGCCGTCCGTGAGGCTGACCTCTGTCTGCACGCCGTTTGAATAGCGCGTCGTGATGATGTCGTCCTGCCTGCTGTATGAAATGATATGCGCATCACTGACTGCGCGCAGGATGTCCCTTGCAAACCGGTCGTACTGGGCGGCATTTTCGATCCAGTAGCCGGCGTGTGCGTAGAAATAGATGTCGAAATCGGTGTCCTTCAGCCGGCTGGTCTCCGCCCCGATCATGTCAAAGTGCAGATTGCTGCCTGATGCCACTGCCAGCAGCACGAGCCGTTCCGCGTCCGAGCTGCCGTTGACGGCCTTGGTCGAATAGGGGATGAGGCCGTGCAGCACGGTCTGGATCAGCGGGATGTCGCAGTCAAAGAGATTGAAGCCGCTCGAAGACAGCGGAAGATCGGTGATGCAGTCGGTGAAGGGCAGCACATAGGCGTTCGGATCCTCCGAGAGCACCGCGCCCAGACCGGACTGCAATTTCCGGAGGCTGTCCGAGACGGCGCGCATCGCTTCGTCGCGGGTGGTGCCGGACTGCTTGCTGTAGTCGCCGTACAAAGAGGAGGACAGTGCGCCGAGACTGACCGACCGAAAGCCCGCCGCCCGGTAGTTTTCCAGCAGCCTGTCGTAGAGCTTCGGGAAGGCCGCCGGCGAGAGCAGCGACATGGTTTCCTTGGTGCCGTAGGGGACGCCGTATGCGCGCTCGTAATCGACAATCCGCGCAAATGAGCCGGAAACGCGCACCGCGGTGTCCGTCAGTGACCAGTATCCCTCGCCGGAGTAATACGCGGTGTTGCTGACGGTCGGATACCACGCGATGTCATGTGCCGCCATGTAATCGGTCAGCTTCTGGAAGTCTGATTTGCCGCCGAGCGTGCCGGCGGGCTTTGCCTTGTAATCGACCTCGCCGCGGATGCCGGCATCCGTCCAGCGGTTCAGCGAGACGACCAGATCGTCCGCGCCCGCTTTGTTCAGGCCGGTCAGGATCTCCCGCATCTCGTCGAATGAGGTCATGGAGGTTTTCATCGAGACCGGGAAGCCGAGGACATTCCGCCGCTTCATGCAGCCGCCGTACAGGTCAAGATACAGTGCGCTGCTGTCCGGCTTTGCCTTTTTCTGCACGCCGGCTTCCTCCGTCAGATACTGCCGGTAGCGCGCCGCGATGTCCGCGTAGTCGAGCACAGCACCGCCGTCTTCGTTGACGGCATCGGCGGTGCAGAGCGGATAATACCGCACCTGAAGCTCCTTCTTTTCGAGATTCTTCTCGTAGACATTGAGCGGATTCAGCTGGTCGCCGCCCATGTAGTAGTGATCCGCGGAACGGATCATGAACCGGAAATAGCAGCGGTTATACTCCGTGTTGGACTGTCCCTTGCCGCTGACATCGGCGCAGAGCCAGCAGCTCCCGTCGCCCTTTGCCGCAACGGCGAGCAGCCCGTTTTCCCCTTTCAGAATGCCGTACATCGGCAGGGAAACGCCCTCGACGACCGGCCCCTTGGTCTTCGGGACGGCGGTCTTGTCGGTATCGTAGATGAGCTGCGCATAGGTGCGCGCCGCATATTTCTGATTGTTGAAACTGATCTGTGCGCCGCTGCCGTCCGGAATGACAAAGCAGCCCTCCTCGGAGCTGTCTGCCGCACCGAAGGCGTTGAGCACGGAAATCTGATGCGTCAGCACCTTGGATTCCTCGGAATCCGCGCCGTATTTCTCGGTGATGCTGCCCGTGTCGATGCTGACCTGCAAATAGTCCTCGCCGAGCGTATAGCTGACGGGAATCTTGATGCCGGCCTTGCGGAAATTGTAGGTGACCTTCACGCCGCCCGCGGTGTCCGTGCAGGTGATGAGCGTGCGGTTCGTGTCGCCGGAGCGGACATTGGTCACGGCGCGCTCCTCGATCTGTGCCGCTGTGACGACGACGGCCGAGCCGAGTTCCGCCTTGAGTACCTTGGACGCGATGCGGTCGCCCTGCGCGTTGATCGGCGACGACCACCAGACATAGCCGTTTTTCCTGTTGACGAGCGCAAAGACATCTTCTGGTTTTTCGTCCTCGGCGAGCTTTTCGCTGTCCCACGCCCAGAGCTCGAGCCGGTCGTTCTGCGCGACGCGGCGCATCTTTGCAAAGACCTCGTCCGGCGTGCGGGTTTTCCAGGCGTCGTCGCCGGAATCCGCACTGTCAGCGCTGTCGGTGCTTTCTGCTGAGGCGGCGGGCACGCTGCCGTTCTCGGCAATGCTGTCCGCTTCTGGCTCTGCACCGGCCGGCAGCCCGGAGAAGGCCAGCGCGGCGGCTGCGAGGAGACAGAGAAGCCATTTATATCGGTGCTTTCGCATTCTCATCCCCCCCTACACTCTCACCCGGTACAGAATCTCTGTATAGAGCGAATAAAAGAACACATAGACCTTCTGGAACAGGCTCAGAACCAGCACGCCCAGAAACAGGATCACGAGCATGGCAAAGACCGTCAGTGCGATGGCGGCAGCTGTTTTGGCGATGCTGTACTGATGCACGGCCTTGACGGCGTTGAACAGCAGCAGGCCCGTCCAGATCAGCCCGACATAGCTGACCGTCGTGAAGAACACCATTTCCGCCCGCACCAGAATATGCGAGAGCAGCACATTGACAAAGACGGAGACAATATAGGGGATCAGCGCATAGGCACTGTAAATGCAGATGTTCTTCATCGTTCCCTCGCCGTCCAGCAGCGTGCAGACCGCCCAGTTTCCGAGTACCCATGCCGCAAAGTACACGACGGAGCGCGTCAGGTACGGCAGGATGCTGAACAGCTGATCGGGCAGCGGGCGGAACTGAAATCCGCACCAGCGGTCATAGGCAATCAGCGCGACGAACAGTGCCGCAACGATGACGGCAGCGTATTTCAGAGAGCCCGCCTTTTTCCAGCGGAGATCCTCAAAGCCCTCAAACGGGTGGAGAACAGTATGCCGGACCCACTGCGGCTGTGTCAGATCCATCATGTCCGGGGCACCTCCTTCATGCTGCTGTTTCGCCGGCATCCGGCGCAGACTGTTTTTGCTTCCGGCGCTTTTTCAGGTACTTCCGCACGAGCAGCGCCGCAGCCAGCACGGCCGCCAGCGCGGCAATGCCGGTCAGATGTGCGCGGAGCCACTCCGAGCGGTAGCGCTCAAAGGCGCGGTTATACCGGGCGGACGCATCCGCTTTTTTCGCGTAGTCCATCGACTCTTTGTACCGGCCCATGTTGTAGTACGCGCTCGAAATGCCGAGATAGGCGCTGCGGTAGTTTCCGTCGCGCTTCAGAACCTCCAGCCACGGGCCGAGCGCCTCCTCGTAGCAACCGCTGTTGTAGAGCGCGGTCGCACGGTGGACGATGCGGCCGAACACGGTCTGCCGGAACTCCGTGACCGTTCCCTTGCCGCCGTCCAGCACATAGACGGACTCGCAGTTTTCGCCCTTCGTCTCGACGGCCGTGACGCTGCCCGCCATGAACGAGCCGACCTGATCGCCGGTCGTGCCCATGATGAACAGCAGCGACGCCTCCTTGTCATACTGAAAGACTCTGCCGGTCGTCGCGTCCAGACAGTTGATCGAGCCGTCGTCGCCAATGTCGATATCGACGATTCTGGTTTTATAGGTCGTGCCGGAGTACCAGGTCGAAAACAGGTCGCCCCAGCGGTAGCCGGACATATAGTCAAAGAGATTGTGTCCCTCCGGATTGACCTTTTTCACGATGTCGGTGTCAGAGGCGCCGGAGGAGGTCGAGGTGAAGATGAAGCCCTTTGCCGTGTCGATGTCGAAATTGTCAAAGGCGGTCGGCGCGTTTCTCCGGCGGAACTGCCGTTCCTCCTCCGAGGCGATCATATTCCAGAAGTGGTTTGCGATGACCGCCGCCGTCCGCGGGACGGCATTTGCGCCGTAGTAGCCGATGAAGCTGCCGCTGCTGTCAAACATCGCGGCGCCCTTGGTGGTGTTGTTCAGGACGATGTAGACATTGCCGGCGTTGTCGCAGAGGATTTTCTGCGGCAGGAAGGTCAGCGCCTGATCGTAGACCGTCGATTCCGGCTTTTCGATGACAGTCTGCACTTTGCCTTCGGCGTCCGAGACCAGTGCGCGGGCATTTTCGTTGTCGGCAATGTAGATCAGCCCTGTATCGGGCGAGACATAGATGCCCTTCGGGTTTGAAAGCGAAGTCTCGGAGCCGTCCGGCATCGTGAAGCGGTCATAGATCTTCAGCACCTTCTGCAATTCGCTGTCGATCTTGACAATGCGGTTGTTGCCGGAATCGACGACATAGAAATTGTCGTCGCGGTCCCTGCACAGATCGGAGGGCGCGCTGAAGGCGGTGGTGCCGAGGTCCAGCCCGGAGACGGCGCGCTCTGCGACATATCCGGCCTGTGAGGGAACGGCCTCGCCGAGATAGTTGTAGTTATAGACATCGTAGGGCTCGTCCGCTGCGGCCGGAACCGGCGCGGCAAGGGCGGTCAGCAGGGCTGCGATGCCTGCGCACACCCGCGTGAGCAGGCGTGACGGATTGTATTTCACGATGTTTCCCCCTTTGCTGGGTTAGTCCTTGATGCCGGAATGCGCCATGGTCTCCATGACTTGGCTCTGCGCCAGAATGAAGAACAGCACCGGCGGGACAAAGAGGATGACCGCCGCCGCCATCGTCACGCCCTGACGGGAAATGCCGGCGGCTGCCGCCTGCTGAATGACCGTCGGGAGTGTTTTCAGCGACTCGTCATAGACGACGCTGCCGCCCGTGATATTCCAAGCGCCCTGAAATGCGAAAATCGCCATGGTCATCAGTGCGGGCTTCTGGTTCGGAATGACGATGCGCCAGCAGATCGTGAACAGGCTTGCGCCGTCCACCTTGGCCGCCTCGATCATCGCATCCGGGACACTCATCATGCTCTGCCGCATCAGGTACAGTCCCATCGAGGACGCCACCGCCGGCAGAATCAGCGCGGACATCCGGTTAATCATGTGCAGCTGCGCCATGACGATGTACTGCATCAGGTAGATGACATTGGAATTGTAGAGCAGCGCCAGCACGATGACCGCGTTGATGAGCCGGTTGCCCGGAAATTTGACCTTTGCCAGACAAAACGCCGCCATCGACGCGAAAATACACTGCAGCACCGTGACGCAGACCGTCACCCAGATGCTGTTGAACACATAGCGCGAGAACGGCACCCACATCTGGCTCAGGACGCGGTAGGTGTCCTTGAAATTGTCGAAGGTCGGGTTCAGCGTATACCACTTCGGCGGGAAAATGAACATTTCGTTGACCGGCTTGACCGAGTTGACGATCATCAGCCAGATCGGGAGCACCATAAAAAGCCCCAGCAGCAGAAGAAACAGGAAAATTGCGACCGAGCCGCCGATTTTCCGTCCTGCGCGCCGGTTGGACGCTTTGAGCGTTTTCGGATCCTTTACCATGCCGCGCCCCCTCAGTCCATGTACTTGCCGAGCACGCGGTTAATCAGCTTGTTGGCCAGATACATTGCAACGAACAGGATCATGCAGATTGCGGAGGCATAGCCCATTTCGTAGCGGATCCAGCCGTAGTCAAAGGCGTGCGTCATGACGGTGTGGGCGGCGTAGTTCGTGCTGGGGAAGCCGACCAGATTTCTGGCGACAATGTCCGCCGTGAACGAGGAGACGATCTGCATGACCGCCGCGAACATCAGCGAGGGGCCCATGCCGGGAATCGTAATGTAGATCAGCTCCTGCCAGCGGTTTTTGATGCCTTCGATCGCGCCGGCCTCATACTGGCTTCTGTCGATGTTCTGGAAGCCGGCACGCATGGCGAGAAAGCCCGCGCCCATCGAAACCCAGAGCTGCACGATGATGACGACCGTCAGAATGTACCGGGAATCGGTCAGCCACTGAATTGCCGAGGTCGTGATGCCGAGGTTCATCAGTGCGGAGTTGGCGATGCCGTAGCTGTCTCCCGAAAAGATGAGCTGCCAGACGGCATACACGCCCGACGCCATGGACGGTGCATAGAAAATCAGCGTGAAGATGACCTTGAGCGCCGTGTTCATCTCGTTGATGAGCCACGCGAGCAGAAAGCTGAGGAAATAGCTCAGCGGCCCCGTGAACACCGCAAAGACAAGCGTCACGCGGATGGACTTGATGAAAATGCTGTCGTTGAGAAAGAGATTGTAGAAATTGCTCAGGCCGACAAATGTCGGCGGATACTTGACCATGTCAAAGTCCGTCAGGCCCATCGGCAGGGACATGATGACCGGAATCACCGTAAAGACCGTAAAGATCAGCATGAACGGCAGAAGCATCAGGTAGGCTTCCCGGTTCTGTCTGATCTGTGTCAGGAGATGCCGGCGCTGCTCCTTTTTGGTTCTGACGCCGATTTGACTGCTTTCCAAGGGACGGTCCCTCCTTCCTGCCGTTATTTGTCCAGACCGAGATTTTCGCGCTTGCGCCGGATCTCGTCGTTCATGTCGCTGTTATAGTACATCAGGGTATCACGCGGGTTTTCGTGGGAATTGACCGTTTCGCGGAAGGCGTTCATGATGTTGCGCGTGACGGCATAGGAGGACGGCAGCACGGGAATCTCCCGCAGCGCGTCCCGCTGCGCACACAGCACCGAAAGCTCCGCGCCGGACCAGTTCAGTCCCTTGAGCGCTTCGGCATTGGCCGCCTCATAGCGTCCCATCTGTCCGAGCAGTCCCTCAAGATCCGCGCCGTATTCGGTCTGCACGGCGGCCGAGCTGAACCACTTGACGAATTCCCAGGCGGCCTCCTTGTTTTTGACCTTGTTGAAAATGACTGCGCCGCTGCCGCCGGAATTGGAGGCGTGGCTGAATGTTCCGTCCTCCGACTGCGTGCCGGGCATGACCGTGAAGTCCCAGAGCCCGCGGATCTCCGGCGCCGCGACGGAGAGCTGATTGGCAAAGCTGTAGTTCGCAATGACCAGCGGGTACTGACCGGTGCGGAAGTAGCTGTATGGATCGTAGGTCTGCGCGAATTTATAATCGCTGTAAAAGTCCGTCCACTTTTCAAAGCAGCGGATTGCCGTCACGGAGTCGAAGCGGGTTTTCGTCTGCTCCGGGTTGTAGTAGTTCATTCCCTGCTGGAGCAGGAGCGAGGCGAAGGTGTGGCCGGCCTCGGTTGCCGCCGCGACATTCGTCGAGGGCAGAATCAGTCCGACGCCGAGGTGATTCCGCTGAAGCCCCGGCAGCATCTCGATGATGTCGTCCCATGTGCGGGGCAGGGACCGGAAGCCGAGCTCCGTCAGGATGTCCGTGCGGTAAAAGAGCATGGTCCAGTTCTGCGTCAGCGGCATTCCGTAGACGCCGCCGTCATAGGTGTACTGCACCGTCGCCTCCGGCTGTAAGGGCTGAACCGCCTCCGCGTAATCGGGAAACTGCGTCAGATCGGTCAGCAGCCCGCGGCAGGCCAGATTGACGGGGAATTCTCCGCCCAGAAAGAGCGCGACATCCGGCCCTTTTCCGGCGAGCGTCGCTTCGACGACACCGCCGACCACGAGATTGACGGCGACCGGAATCTCCGGGTGCAGCTGCGCAAACTCGTTTTCGACGAGCTCCTTGACGACCAGTGCCTGATCCCGGCCGAGATTCACCCAGACCGTGATGACATCGTCCGCATCGGTGTCCAGATCGGAGAGCGTCGTATAATCCTCGGTGAACGAGCCGATGAACGCCCGGAAGCGGAAGGCGAGCTGCTTGAAAAAGCTGGCTTTCAGCGCGGAAAACTCGCTGCCGGCGGAGGCGAGCTCCAGATAATCGACTTCGAGCGGCTGGTCGCGGTAATCGCAGATGAAGGTCGAAATCGTGGAGATGTTGTCCTTGATCTGCTTGACATAATTCGGGATGCGGCGGGGCTTTTCCGTGCATTTGTCGAGGATGACATACATTCTCTGGAGCGCGGCGGCCTCGGAGCCGAGCGAGCCGGAGAGCTGCTCGATGCTGCTCTGTGCGCGCTTCAGCTCACCGGAGAGGCGTTCAAAATCGCCGAGCAGCGTGGGAATGCTCTCCTCGACATAGTAATCGTTGTACTGGTCGGGGTTCGGCCCCGTAATCATCAGAATCTGCTTGTAGCAGGTGTTGAGGCCGGCGACGGTGCTTTCTAGCTTTCGCATGATATCGCCGATTTCGCCGGGCATCGCTTCGAGCGTGACGGTGTGCGGCTCGCCCGCCGTCAGCCGGATATAGGCATCTGCGCCGTCCGATGTCTGCACGGAGGTCAGCGACCAGTCGGTGTCATAGTAAAATTTCACCTGCGAAAAGGCGTCGCTCGGCACTTTGCCGTCCACGAGAATGCGGCGGTTCGAGTAAAAGCCTCGCATCACCGCTTGCCGCGCCTTGATGCCGAGCCGGTACCAGCCGTCTGCGGGCAGCGCGTCCGCGGGAATCTCCCATGTGACGGCCGAGCCGGCCTGATCCCAGTTTGCGCCGCCGATTGTGTTGTAGACCATTTTGACCGGATCAGACGGCGAGACCGTGTAGGAGCTGTTGTCGTATGCGGGATACAGCGTGGACGAGGATTTGTATGCGGCCGCCTCGCCCTCCAGCCGCAGCAGTACGGGCGGCGCGGCGTCCAGCTCCGCCCCGGACGGCGCCTGATAGGGCGGAATCTGCTCCGGCTGACAAAAGCGGAGATACCGGATGCCGAGATTTGCCTTGATACCGGTCAGCGTCAGCGTGTGCGCACCGGCAGAGAGCGAGAAGATGGTCGGCTCATTGAACAGTCCGTCCGCATCGCAGATGAATTTCGTCTGGCGGCAGGGATGTTCGATCTGCGGCGGGCGCACCTGATTGCCGCGGGAATCGGTTTTGATTTCCGTCTTGTTGACGAACACCTTGCTGAGACAGATGCGCGATGCCGATTCAAACGGCAGATCACCGTCCAGCCGGAGCGCAAGCTCGACCTGATTGGACGGCGATTCCAGCGCACGGTAGTCGATTTCCAGCGCATAGCAGCCCGCTTCGGAGACCGTGAAGGGGAAAGTCACGCTGCCCTCCGCGCTCGACCAGACCAGCTCGTCCGCCTCGTTGGCAAAGCTGCCGCCCTCCGCGGAGGAATATCCGGTGCCGGAGAGCAGGATTTCCGCGTCCGGGCGCGGCTCGCCGTGGTGTGCGTCGTAATAGTCGCTGTAGCTGGTTTCCTTTTCGTAGTGCAGCGCATAAAGCGTATCCTCCGCTGCGGCGGGCTGTGCCGGTTCCTCTGCGGCGGCGCAGAGCGGATTTGCCGCACATCCCGCAGCAATCAGGGCAGACATCAGCGCTGCGATGTGCCTGCCGGTCGCTTTGATTTTCACCGAAACTCCACCTTTCAAACGGACGCGCAGAGCGCCTCCGTCTTGTTCCGTTTCACACCGGCATACCGGCGGCAGATCGCGCAAAAAGCGAAAAGGCCGCAATATCCGATCATACTTTTATTATAGCAAAGAATCCGGTTTCTGTCAAGATGCACGGAACTCATTTTCTAAAACAGGAAATATTTTGCCATTCTGCACATAGAATACTTTGAACAGGCTGCAGGCCCCCGCTTTTGTGAAACTTTGCCAAATCGGAGCTTTCCGGATGGCCGGAAAGAAAATTTCGTGATAATCCGGTGAGATTTTTGGAAAAAGGTCTTGCTTTTTTCTGAAAATGTGATACAATAAAGATACCGGAGTCGAATGTGATAACCGGAATTCATACACGGAGGTACATGACCTATGGCATATGTTATCAGTGACGATTGCATCCAGTGCGGTGCCTGTGCAGACGCTTGCCCGGTGGGCGCGATTTCTGAGGGCGACGGCAAGTATGTGATCGACGCAGATGCCTGCCTCGAGTGCGGCGCCTGCGCAGACACATGTCCCGTCGGTGCACCCCAGAACGGCTGATTCTGAATTTCAGCTCCGCGCCTCGGCGCAGGGTAGCACCAAAACAACAAACAAAGGCGGCAGCTTTCTGAGAGCTGCCGCTTTTGCGTCTGATTCAGAATTCATCGAAAAAACGATCCCCTCATCACCGACAGCACCGGTGATGAGGGGATTTTCTGTGCGGCGGGATGATTACTCGGCGACTGCTGTCGTCCGGATGACCGGATTTTCATAGACCATCGTGCTGGTCGTCGTCCGGGAGCTGGACTCCAGATGGCAGTCCCAGCGGATCGGCTCTGTGGTCGTCTGTGTGGTGGTCGTGGTTTCCGGCTCGGTCGTCGCGGTCTCCGGCTCGCAGGTATTCAGTACACTGACCTCCTCGCCAATCTGCTGCACGACGCCGATAAAGACCGGAACTCCGGCTACCTTATCAACGATCATGAACAGGAACGGGCGGTTGAGCGTCACCGTTTTCGCTCCTCCCGGCATTCCCTTGTCCGCCATGATGACCAGCGTGGCCGCACCGGCCTTGACACCCTGCGGTCCGACATCAATGAAGGTTTTGTGAATGACATCCTCGATGAAGGTCGGGTTTTCGGGCGTTGCGCGTTCGTTCAGGCCGCTGAAATCGGCTGCATCCGAGAACGCGGTCGACATACCGAGTGCTTCCAGAGCCGGCTTCAGGCTGCTGCCCCAGTCAAAGGAGAACTGCGGCATGGCGGCCAGAACATTGGTTTCCTGATAGTTCCAGAGCAGCTTCTGAAGCTCCTTGCCGTCCAGATCCCTGATGTAGTCTCCGATCGGAATATCCTCATTCGGCAGGATTGCCGCAAAGGCGTAGGAGCTGCCCCATTTTTCGTCGCCCTTGAAATACTTCAGGAAGCCGGTCGCCTTTTCGCTCTCCAGATAGCCGTATTCGTCGCTGTGCATCATGTCCACGCCGTAGGGATAGCCTTCTGCGCTGTAGAAAAGGTCGGAAGAGATCTGATCCTTGCCGTACTGATATTTCCACTCATCCTCAAAGGCCAGCGCATTGAGCAGATACATGATGTGCTGCGGCTCCACCTTTTTCAGAATGTCCGGAATCATCCCGTGCGTCTGATCCTTCACCCACCCGTTGACATCTTCGAGCGTTGTGTCGTCAAATGGGGCCTTATAGAGCGAAGCGTCGTAATAGTCGGCCACGGTCTGCCGGAAGATATCCGGCACGATGATCCGGCTTTCATCGTCGCGGAACCAGATCGCGTTTGCGAGGTCGAGCTGTGCATCGTTCGTCCGCTTCTGAACCGCTTTCTGCCATATCAGATACTCGCTGTTGAACTGATCGACCGTCAGATCACCCGCCAGCAGCGAACGCATTTCCTCCCGCGTCTTTCCCTCGGCGCCGTTCATGGTCATGCCGAGCGCCAGCGCAACGGAAGCAGGCGAAACCAGCAGGTTTTTGCTGCTGTCCTCGCTGTAAAGTTCCTTCACCAGCTTCGCAGTGAATTCGAGCTGGGAGGCAGGGAAGGCATCGGGATCTTCGATGTCAAAGGTCTGACCGCCGCCGCGGGCATAGCCTTCGAGCAGATCGACGGAGCGCCCCTCTGCGGGCTGCGCCGTATTCGTGCCGGCGAGCAGACAGAGCAGCTCAGCCGCGTCAGCGGAATCCACTGCGTCGTCGCCGTTCATGTCGGCATTGGCAAGGCCCTGCGTTGTGACGGTGATGTCATCGTCCTCGGCAATCCAGCGCGCCAGCAGAATCGCGTCCGCGATCTGGACGGTGCCGTTTGCATCGACATCGCCGGAGCCCTTGGCCGCGGCAGATGCGGCATAGCCGGTCATGCCGCAGGTCAGGACAGTCAGCGCTGTCAGAACAGAAAGAAATCTGTGTTTTTTCATATCGTATCCCTCTCTTTCAAACGGGTGTTTCGCGGCAGATGCCGCTTCTCCGGCATGGAATACGCCGTCCGAGACGCATGGCTCTGACAGACATTCTGCCAGCCGTTCCCGAAGGTCAGCGCATTTCTCCCTTTTCTTGGCAACCGGAGTCTTCTTATTTCTCCGCTGAAGTGTCCTTGACCGTGCCGATGAAGATCGGCAGATTCGTCTGCCTGTCAAGGATCATGAACAGGAACGGGCGGTCCAGCGTAACGACCTTCGGCTCATCCGGGCAAGCACCGCCGCCCATCATCATCACAACCGTGACGGCAGCAGCCTTCGTGCCGGATTCGTTCACCTCGATGTGCGTCTTGTGGATGACATCCCCGATCCAGGTATCAATGCCCGCGGCGTCGTTCAGGCCGGTAAAGTCCGCCGTACCGGGGACAAAGGCTGTCGGCATTCCGAGCGCTGCCAGCGCTTTCTTCATGGAGACGGAATAGTCAAAGCTGAACTTCGGCATCGCTGTGGTGACCTCGCAGCTCTCCCTGGAATCGAGCAAAGCGGCCAGGCTCTCGCCGTCGAGACCGGCGATGTATTCGTCGAGCGAAATGTCCTCGTTCGGCAGCACTGCCGCGAAGCAGTAGCGCGAGTCGCGGTAAGGCTTGAGGAAGCCGGTGGCCTTGCCGTCGCTGATGTAGGAATTCTCCGAGCCGTACATCATTTCCGTTTCACGCGCTTCTCCGTTTGCAGCATGGAATACATCGTCGCGCACCTGATATTCCAGATAGGGATCGTTCCAGACATCCTCAAATGTCAGCGCGTTGGCCAGCACCATGACATCCAGCGGATTGAGCCGCTGAATGACCTCCGGAATCATGTGGTGCGTGTGCTCGTCGCACCAGCTGTTGATGTCTTTGACGGTGGACTCATCAAACGGTGCCATGTACGCGCCCGCCTGATAATAGTCGGCGACGGTCTGCAAAAACTGCTCCGGCACATGAATCTGCTTCTCGAGGTCCTTGATCCAGACGGCGTTTGCCAGCGTAATCGGGGCGGAAAGCGCGGTCTGGCGGCCGTAGTTGCCGTTTCCGTCCATGCCGTAATAATTGACCTCCTGCTCGCTGAGCAGTCTTTCTGACCAGCCCGCATAGTAGCCGTTTAACTGTCCGGCGTTCAGCGTGTCGCCCAGCACCTTCTGCATCTCGTCGAGCGTGTCGCCCTTTGCACCGTTCACGGTCATGCCGAGTGCCAGCGAGACGGAAACCGGCGAAACGAGCAGATTCCTGTCCTTGTCCTCCTCGTCTGCCTGAAGCTGCCGGAGCAGATCAACCGAGAACTTCGTCTGTGCCGCACGGAATGCGGCATCTGCGGGATCGAGCTTCACCGGGTTCCCTGCTTCGATCCCGTAGAGCAGATCGAGCGAGCGGCTCTCAGAGGGCTGCACCGGATTCGTGCCGGCGAGCGTGCAGAGCAGCTCGGCCGCGTCGTCGGGATTGACCGCGTCGTCGCCGTTCATGTCGGCATTGGCCAGGCCCTGCGTTGTGACGGTGATGTCATCGTCCTCGGCAATCCAGCGCGCCAGCAGAATCGCGTCTGCGATCTGCACCGCGCCGTTTTCGTCAATGTCGCCGGAACCCTTTGCAGCAGCGACCGCGGGAAAGCCGGTCATGCCGCCGGTCAGAAGCGTCAGCGCGGACAAAGCTGCGATGATCTTTTTGCATTTCATGGTGATTTCCTCCTTGCATAGTCTGGCTTTTGTGTTCTTCCGAAGAAAGACTCCCGGCGGAGACGGATGCGCCCCGCTGCACAGTCTGATTTCCTTACTGTTCCGGTTCGATGTCCTTTACCGCGCCGATGAAGAGCGGCAGATTGGTTCCGTTGTCGAGAATCATGAAGAGGAACGGGCGGTCCAGAACAATCTGCTTCGGCGGATCCATGACGGCGCTCTCGTTCGTCATGATGACGGCGGTGACGGCAGCGGCCTTGGTACCGGTCTCGCTGACATCAATAAAGGTCTTGTGCAGCACATCGCTGATGTAGGTGTCGGCATTTGGGACTTCGTTCAGGCCGGTGAAGTCTGCGTCGGTCTCGCCCTCGCCGAAGGCTGTCGGCATACCGAGTGCCTTCAGGGTATCTTTGAGGCTGGCATCATACCGGAAGCTGAACTTCGGCATGACGGATGCGACATCACAGTTCGCCCTGGAGCTCAGGAGCTTTGTCAGTCCCTCGCCGTCAAGGGCTGCAATGTAATCGTCCAGCGAAACATCTTCGTTCGGCAGCACGGCCGCAAAGGAATACCGCTCATCCTTGTAATTCTTGATAAAGCCGGTCGCCTTGCCGTCGTTGAGATAGGCATACTCCTTGCCGTACATCATCTTCACATCGCGGACCTCGCCGTTCGAGGCGTTGAACTTGCCGCTGCGGACATCGTAGCTCGCGTAGGTGTCCTGCCACAGGCACTCAAAGGTCAGTGCATTGACCAGCACCATGACATCGTCGCTCCCCAGCTTTTCGATGATCTCCGGAATCATCTCATGCGTCTTCTCGGAAACCCAGGCGTTGATGTCCTCAACGGTGGTCTTATCGAACGGTGCCTTGTAGGCGCCTGCGCCGTAGTAATCGGCGGCCTTCTGCAAAAAGGACTGCGGCACCTGAATCATCATCGGGTCGTCGCGTACCCAGATCGCGTCTGCAATCGTAATCGGCTGCGACTGCTCCGTGACCAGATGATTGGAACCGTTCGGTCCCGCCCAGCCATGGCGATCGTTCTCGGCATACTTAAACATATCGGTGATCGCGTCTTCGATCTCGTCACCGGTGTATTCCAGACCGTTGCTGTAGTAGTAGATTTCCTTTGCTTCCTGCAAAATCCCTGCCCATGCGGCATAGAACTGATTGAGTTCGTCGGCGGTCAGGGTATCGCCCAGCACCTTCTCCATTTCGGCGAGCGTATCTCCCTTTGCGCCGTTCATGGTCATGCCGAGCGCCAGCGAGACGGAGAGCGGCGAGACCAGCAGATTCTTGTCCTTGTCCGGCTCTTCGGCAGCGACTGTGCGGAACAGATTTGCGGAGAATGCCGCCTGTGCCTTGCAGAAGGACGCATCCGGCGCGGCTTTTTCAGCCTCTCCTGCGGTCAGGCCGGCGAGCAGATCGACCGAGCGCCCCTCTGCGGGCTGCGCCGTATCCGTGCCGGCGAGGGTGCAGAGCAGCGCTGCCGCGTCACCGGAATCGACTGCGTCGTCGCCGTTCATGTCAGCGTTTGCAAGGCCCTGCGTCGTGACAGTGATATCATCGTCCTCTGCGATCCAGCGCGCCAGCAGAATCGCGTCTGCGATCTGGACCGCACCGTTTTCGTCAATGTCGCCGGAGCCTTTGGCAGCGGCAGATGCGGAAAGTCCGGTCAGACTGCCTGTCAGCATGGTCAGTGCGGACAGAACTGCGATGATCTTTTTGCATTTCATGGTGATTTCCTCCTTGCATATTTCGTTTTTGTGCTTTTTTGAAGAAAGACTCCCAGCGGGGACGGATGCCCCCGCTGTACGGTCTGATTTCCTTACTGTTCCGGCGCGATGTCCTTCACCGTGCCGAGGAAGATCGGCAGATTCGTCTCTCTGTCCAGAATCATGAACAGGAACGGACGCTCCAGCTTGACGACCTTCGGCTCCGGCTTATCCGGCGGATTCATGACTGCGCCGGCCTCCATCATGACGACCGTGACGGCAGCAGCCTTTGTGCCGGATTCGCACAGCTCGATGTGCGTCTTGTGGAGTACCTGACTGATCCAGGTGTCCATGCCCTCGGCGTCGTTCAGGCCGGTGAAGTCCGCTGCACCGTCGGCAAATGCAGTCGGCATACCGAGTTCCGCCAGCACACTGTTCAGTGTGACGGAGTAGTCATAGCTGAACTTCGGCATTTTCGTGATGACCTCGCATCTTTCTTTGGAATCGAGCAGCTTGGTCAGGGCTTCGCCGTCAAGTCCTGCGATGTATTCGTCGAGCGGAATGTCCTCGTTCGGCAGCACCGCCGCGAAGCAGTAGCGCGGATCGCGGTAAGGCTTGATGAAGCCGGTCGCCTTGCCGTCGTTCAGATAGATTCCCTCGCCGTCGCACAGCATCTTCACATCGCGGATCTCGCCGTTTGACGCCGTGAATTTTCCGTCCATGACATCGTATTCCTCATAGGGCTCATCCCAGACATCCTCAAAGGTCAGGGCATTGGCCAGCACCATCACAGCGTCTTCGCTGAGCTGGTTGATGACCTTCGGAATCATGTGATGCGTGTTTTCGTCGCACCAGCCGTTGATGTCTTCGACGGTGGTCTCATCGAACGGAGCCTTGTAGGCGCCCGCATGATAGTAGTCGGTGACCGTCTGGAGGAACGGAACCGGCACATGGATCATCTGCTCATTGTTGCGGATCCAGATTGCGTTTGCCAGCGTGACCGGCGCAGAATCCTTGGTGATCCGGTCCAGATAGCCGTGTTCGTCCTCGCCCCAGTAGGTGATCTCCCGCTTGCTGAGCAGGTGGTCGGACCAGCCTGCATAGTAGCCGTTCAGCTGCGCGGCGGTCAGGTTGTCGCCCAGCACCTTCTGCATTTCTTCGAGCGTCTGCCCCTTGGCGCCGTTCATGGTCATGCCGAGCGCCAGCGAGACGGAGAGCGGCGAGACGAGCAGATTCTTGTCCTTGTCCGGCTCGGCTCCCTGAACCTGCCGGAGCAGATCGGCCGAGAACCTGGTCTGTGCGCTGCGGAAGTCGGACTCTGCCGGATCGTACTTCGTCGCTTTTCCCGCCGTGATGCCGGCGAGCAGATCGACCGAGCGCCCCTCGGAGGGCGGTGCCGTATTCGTTGTGCCGGCGAGCCAGGAGAGCAGCTCTGCGGCGTCATCGGGATTGACCAGCTCGTCGCCGTTCATGTCGGCGTTTGCAAGGCCCTGCGTTGTGACAGTGATGTCATCGTCCTCGGCAATCCAGCGTGCCAGTAAAATGGCGTCTGCGATCTGCACCGCACCGTTTTCGTCAATGTCGCCGGAGCCCTTGGCCGCGGCGGACGCGGAAAAGCCGGCCATGCCGCTTGTCAGCATCGTCAGTGCGGACAGGACTGCGATAATCTTTCTGCATTTCATAATCAGATCCTCCTTGCTTTCCGCTTACTGAATGTCCTTGACCGTGCCGAGGAAAATCGGCAGGTTCGTTTCCGTGTCCAGAATCATGAACAGGAACGGGCGGTCGAGCGTGACATATTTCATTTCCGGCTCGATCGGCGCAACGCCTTCCGCTCTCATCGTCACAACGGTGACGGCAGCGGCCTTTGTGCCGGATTCGCTGACATCAATAAAGGTCTTGTGGATGACCTGGTCAATCGAGGTGGCCATTTCCGGCGCATCATTCAGGCCGGTGAAGTTCGCCATGCCTCTCGTGAAGGCTGTCGGCATTCCGAGCTCCTTCAGCGTGTCTTCCAGCTTGGCGGAGTAGTCAAAGCTGAATTTCGGCATCGCGGTTTGCACCTTCTCGCGCTGTGCGCTGCCGAGCAGCTTGTTCAGTGCTTCGCCGTCAAGGTCGGCGACATAGTCGTCGAGCGAAATATCCTCGTTCGGCAGCACGGCTGCGAAGCAGTAGCGCGGATCGCGGTAAGGCTTGATGAAGCCGGTCGCCCTGCCGTCGTTCAGGTAGGTTCCCTCTTCGCCGTACATCATCTTCACATCGAGGGTTTCGCCGGTGACTGCGTGAAATTCGCCGTCCCCGACGGAAGCGGACTCATACTGTGTTGCCCAGACATCCTCAAAGGTCAGGGCGTTGGCGAGCAGCATGACGGTCTCTCTGCCGATATCGGAATAGTCGAGCACCTTCGGAATCATGTGATGCGTATTTTCGTCGCACCAGTCATTGACATCATCGACGGTGGAATTGTCAAACGGCGCTTTGTAGGCCGCCGCGTGGTAGTAGTCCTTTGTCGTCTGCAAAAACCGCTCCGGCACATGAATCTGATCCTCGTTTTCCTTGATCCAGATCGCATTTGCCAGCGTGACCGGCATACTGTCCTCCGTGACGAGGCTGCAGAGGTAGTTCTCGTCATACTTATAGTATTCTATGGGGTTCGATTTCAAGAGCCGCTGCGACCAGCCCGCGTAATAGGCGTTCAGCTCATCGGCGGTCAGCGTGTCGCCCAGCACCTTCTGCATTTCTTCGAGCGTCTGCCCCTTGGCACCGTTCATGGTCATGCCGAGCGCCAGCGAGACGGAGACCGGAGAGACCAGCAGGTTCGCATTCTTGTTCACTTCCTTTTCCTGCACCGTCCGGAGCAGGTCGGCCGAGAACTTTGCCTGTGCGCTGCGGAAGGCCGCCGCAGTCGGATCCAGCGTTTCCGCTTTTCCGGGCTGCACATCGGCGAGCAGATCGACCGAGCGCATTTCGGCGGGCGGTGCCGTATTTGTACCGGCGAGGGCTGAAAGCAGCGCGGCCGCGTCATCGGGATTGACCAGCTCGTCGCCGTTCATGTCGGCGTTTGCGAGCCCCTGTGCCGTGACGGTGATGTCATCGTCCTCGGCAATCCAGCGCGCCAGTAAAATGGCATCTGCGATCTGGACGGCGCCGTTTTCGTCAATGTCGCCGGAGCCCTTGGCCGCGGCAGAAACAGGCAGCCCCGACAGGCTGCCGGTCAGAAGTGTCAGTGCAGACAGTATTGCGGTGATTTTCCGGAATTTCATAAGATTTCCTCCCCGATCTGTGTTTTTGCCGGATGGCGGCCGGAAGCGGAACTGTCTTCCATTCCATTATACGGGATTTTTCGCAGGATTCCAACAGTTGACAGGACAAATCGTGAAACTGCACAAAGCGACGGGGCAGTTTTTGTGCAGTCGGACAGTTTTTTTCCTTTCTCCGGCGCTGTCACTTTCGCGTAAGATTTCTGTGTTACAATCAGGACAAAGGGAAACGGACGGCACGGACACGCCGCCGCTTCCGGACAGGTGAGAAGGAGGAACCACAATGGAACAACAGCATATTATGGAGGTGCGGCATCTCAGCAAGACCTTCGGCAGCGGCAACACGGCGGTCAGGGCGCTGAATGATGTCAGCTTCACACTCGATAAAGGAATGTTTGCGGCTGTGACGGGCGAGAGCGGCAGCGGAAAGACGACGCTGCTCAATGTCGTCGGCTCGCTGCTCAGGCCGGACGAGGGAGAGGTGCTCGTGGACGGCGAGGACATCACGCAGGGCTCGGACGATGCCCTTTCTGTCTACCGCCGCCGCAAGATCGGCTTCATCTTCCAGAATTACAATCTGATTCCCGTCCTGACGGTTGAGGAGAACATCGTGCTGCCGCTGAATCTCGACAGCACCGAGCCGGATTATGAATATCTGGGCGAGCTGCTGCGCATGACCGGTCTGGAATCGAAGCGCCGGAACTTCCCGCACGAGCTCTCCGGCGGACAGCAGCAGCGGGCAGCCTTTGTGCGTGCCCTGATTCACAAACCGGAGATCATTCTGGCGGACGAGCCGACCGGAAACCTCGACACGAAAAACTCCCGCGAGATCATCAGCATTCTGAAGGAATCCGTGAAAAAATATAATCAGGGGCTGCTGCTCATCACGCATGACCTGACGATTGCAGCGCAGGCGGATGTCGTCTACCGGATGCGCGACGGCGTCCTGACCAGACTGGAGAACGGGGTGAGCGCACCGTGAAGCAGCTGATTTCTCTTTCCCTGAAATACATACGCCGGCAGAAGCTCCGCACATGGCTGACCTTCCTCTGCGTGACGCTCGCGGTGTTCATCTTCAATCTGCTGGCGGGCGCGGCAGACATCGTGCGGAACGCCATGATCCGGAATGTGATCGACCGCTCCGGCGAATGGGAAATGTGCGCCGATCCGATCATTGAGACGCACTGCAAAAACGAAATGGACCGCCGCGAGCAGGAACTGCTCAGCGACGGGAACCACCCCGAAGGGCTGACCGATGAAGACTACGATCTGCTCCAGAAGGAACTGAACGAGCTTCAGGAGAAAATGTGTACGCAGATACACGGACATATCGCCGTGGACAAGAGCTTTTCGTTCAAAAGCGGCGATCTGTACTGGAACGGAAACGGTTCGCCTTCGGACGGCAGATATCACTACTTTGAAGTCACCGCAGGCGGAAAAACCGCACAGCAGCAGAATTTCCGGACCGTGCAGGGGTGGGGCGACAGCTCGCTGCTCCCGCAGTATGTCGGAACCTATCGGGTTCCGGACGAACTGTGTACCGGTGAGGAGAACCTGATCTTCCTGCCGAAGTCCATGGAGGCTGAGGGCTGGAAGAAGGGCGATGCCTACGAAATCACGATCACGCCCGCCAGCGGCACGATTCCGGACGATTCTGAGCAGGTCGAAGCGATCCGGAAGCAGCACGAGCAGGAGCTCAGCGAGCACCCCGGGGCACTGCTGTTCCGTGAGATAAAGCCGGTCCGGTACGCTGAGGACGGCGAGCGTATCCGCGATACTGAGGAACAGGAGTATATCCTGCAGAAATCCAAGCTCAATGCAATGAAACAGGAATACGGCTTTGCGAACATTCAGTTCTCCGATGTCGAGCGTTATCCGTCCGGCACGCTGAAGCTGACGGTCGGCGGCTTTGTGCCGGACGGCTTCCGCGGGATTTACGGCTTCGGCGACGATGAGCTGTACCTCTCCTTCGGCACCGATCTCAGCGTGCTGGAAGGTATCACCAAAATCAATTCCGATCTGGTCAGATGGGAAACAGATACAGACGATGACGGTAATCTGGCAGGCACAATGCCGGTCACACTGGCAGCGGGCATGAATGCCAGCACCTATCTGACATTCCGCCCCGATCTCAATTTCGACGATGCGGCGCTGCAGCTCTACCGTGACCTCGGGCTGAATCCGAATGAGTCGGATGCCGTTCTGCACCCGATTCTCGGTAAGGAGCGGCTTTACAACACGGAGCTGCTTTCGCTGGAACTGCGCAACACCGATTCGATCGCCGACTGGCTGACCGATGCGGAATTCAAATTCCCGCTGCTGCTCGCGGTGGTCATTGTCACCTTCCTGCTCTGGCTGCTGATGCGCATGGTCATCGACAACGCCTTTGAGATCTCTGTGCAGGAGCGGCGTGCGCAGTTTGCGACGCTCCGCATCATGGGTGCCTCCCGCCGGCAGGTCGCGGCACTCGTCTGCCTTGAGGCGCTGTTCTACTGCATCGCGGCGATCCCGCTCGGTATGCTCGCGGCCTATCTCTGCGCAAAGCTCGCCGCGCATACGCTGAACGGCCTCGGCCTCGGCACGGTCTATCATGCAAGCCCCCTGCTCCTGCTGATCTTCACGGTCATCGCGGTGTCGGCGGTGTTCTTCTCGGCTTACGGCTCCTCGATGTGGGCGGCAAGGACTTATGCGCCGCTCGAAGCCTCGAAGCGTTCGACCCTGAAGGGCAACCGCAAAAAGAACATCTTCACCCGCGACCTCTTCGGCGATCCGGAGGAGCGTGCGAGAAAGCGTGCGGAAAAGCGGGCGCGAAAGGAAAAAGGTCTGCCGCAGGCACCGAAAAAGGCAAAGCTCCGGCGCACCTCATCCGGCTTCCTCCGGCATTACACGGTGCGGAATATCCGCCGCACGCGCAGACGCTTCATCGTCTCCGTCGTGACGATGACGGTCGGCGTCATCCTGTTCTTCTTCGGCAGCATGATCGGGCTGTTTTTGAGCGGCGTGTATGCAAAGGCGAAGGACGACATCAAGACGGCGGATTTCCGGCTCGACTTCCTGACGTTTGAGGGCAAAACGGTCGAAGAGGCGGAGAAGCGCTTCTCGGATGATCCGCTCTTTGCCGATGTCCATGCAGATTTTATCTTTACGATGCGACTGAAAGAAAACGAAGGCAAAGCGGAATTTGAGCAGGCGGACAGCGAGGCCGCAAAGCATCTGTATTCGTGGAGAATGAAGGATTCTGCTTCCATGCAGGATACTGACGAGTTTTTTAATTACTGCACAGCCGTTCTCGTAACGCCGAAGGAATATGCGGAGATCTTTGAGCCCGTCACCGGCGTCAGCTATGCGGAATGGTCAGAATCCCTGACGGCATATTTCGTGCTGGCGGACAAAAACGC
>JAILIG010000018.1 GCA_024695445.1 Oscillospiraceae bacterium | reverse complement strand
GGTTTCGACCGGCGTATCCTTGAGATAGGGGAGCGGTTCGGTCGGCCTGCGGTGACTGCGCCGTTCCTTTGCACGGGTGGAATCGGTCATTTTCCGGATTTTCGGCTCGTATTGCTTATCCGGTGACTGTTCTGACTGCATAACGGCGTGGTCATAGGCCTGTGCCGTTGTCGAACCGGTCCAGCGCGCACGGGAAGCGGGCTCCAGATTCGCAATCGAATTCATGAAAGAAACCTGCGGTTTCCGGATGTCTGAGGGCTTTGTATCCTGCACCGGATTGGTGCTTCGCAGCGGATCTCCCTGCTTTCTTTTCCGGATCGGATTGTCGTAAGGATCTGTTTTCAGCGGCCGACCGTGCTTTCCGACCTTCGGCTGCGGTTTTTCTCGCTTCGGCGGATGTTTGGGGCTGTCGTCAGCCGGCAGACCGGGCTTACCGGACACGGCTTCGGCCTGCTCCGTCTGAACGGGCTTCGGTGCCGGAAATTCCGCAGTCGGAGCAGAATCACCGGCGTTTTCCTGCGGCCGGACTTCTGCCTGATTTTCAGCGGCTTTGATTTCAGCGTCGGATGCTTTGTCCGGCTGACCGGCGGACTGCGGATCTATCTTCAAATCGTCGTGCGATTCATGAAACTGCATCGTGGAAACATTCCTTTCCTTACTGATTTCTGTTCATTCTTTGTCTGACTACTTCGTACATCAGAATTCCCGCTGCGACTGACGCATTCAGGGAATTCACCTGCCCGAACATCGGCAGGGAAACAATTCCGTCGCACTGCGAACGCACCGGCGCGCTCAGACCGAATCCTTCCGATCCGATCACGAGGCCGGCGGCGCCGCGGAAATCCGTCTGATCGGCGGGACTGCCGTTCATGTCAGCACCGAAAAACCACAGACCGCGCTTTTTCAGTGCAATCATTTCAGTTGCGAGATTGCTGACTCTGGCGACCGGGATCCAGCTTGCCGCACCGGCAGAGGTCTTGAACACGGTCTGAGTCAGAGAGGCGCTGCGCCGTTTGGGCAGAATGACGCCGTGAGCGCCGGCTGCCTCCGCGGTCCGCAGAATTGCGCCGAGATTGTGCGGATCCTCGATGCCGTCGCAGAGAATCAGAAACGGCTGCTGCCCCTTTTCTTCGGCAATGCGAAGAATGTCAGAGACAGTCGCATAGCCGGTGCAGGCACCGACCGCACAGATGCCCTGGTGATTGCCGTTTTCGGTCATCTGATCGAGCTTGCGGCTGTCAACATTTTTGACAACGATACCGCGCTTTTTTGCCTCCGCACAAATTGCGCCGAGCGGACCGCCGGCTGATACGACAAGAATATGGTCAATCGGAGTCTCGGCACGGAGCGCTTCCGTGACGGCATTGCGCCCGAAAATGAGATTTTCCGAAGTGTGTTCAGGTTTCATTGTCATGTTCCTTTCAAGTGACATTCCATACCACATTATATTATAGCATATTCCCTTGAAAATGACAAGAAGAAACATGATTTTTTTCAGAAAAACCAGTTTTTTCTTTTTCCGGCTCCGTGATGAACGGCGGTTCTTCCGCCGGCGGGCAGGCTGCGTCTGCCGTTTGCTCCGGCGCTCGGCACCGGAGATGGATTTCCGCTGTGTGTTCCGTCATCCGGACCGATTCGACCAGATAGGGGAGTGCAGCCGGAGAGACCGGCAGATGACAGCGTCTGAGCTCAGAGAGGATTCCTGTTTCCAGCGTGCATATCTGCATGGAAGGATTCCGGCAGCCGTTTCCGTTTCGCCTGCCGGTACAGATCAGCCGCCGGTCCGGTGTGCCGCAGACAGTCATGCGGCAGCCGCATTCTCCGCAGAAGACCTGCCCGGACAACCAGTGCTTCGGCTGCTTTTTGTGTTCGCGCCTATGTCGGATGCGCTGTGCGTTGTCAAATTCCTGCCGGGTAATCACGGCCGGCACATCAAAACGGATGGCTTCTTCCGGTGTACGACGGCGGGTTTTGCTGCATTTGTATCCGATTTTCTCTGTCGTATGCAGCATCAGACTGCCGGCGTAAACAGGATTCATCAGGATTCTGCGGACCGTGGCATCCGACCAGCCTTTCTCGGATTTGCGCGGTGCCGGAATCCGGTCGTCCGTCAGCTTTGACGCGATTGCGGAAAAGCTGTTTCCAGCCGTATACAGGCGGAAGATGCGTTTGACAACTTCTGCTTCCTGCGGGATCGGGGTAAGGCTTTTCCCGTCGCGCCGGTATCCGTAAGGGACCGTTGCCAGTGTACAGAAGCCGGCCTCCTGCCTGGCAGAAATGGCCGCACGCACCTTGCGTGAGATATCGCGTGTATACCAGTCGTTCATCAAAGCACGAACCGGAGAAAACTCATTTGTAATCGCGTCCTCACCGGTATCCACCCCGTCGCTGACCGCAATCAGACGGATTCCGTGCGCGGGAAACCAGTATTCCAGCAGCTCGCCGATTCGGATATAGTCTCTGCTGAGCCGGGACAAATCCTTGACCAGTACCGTATGAATCCAGCCGTGTTCCGCCGCACGCAGCATTTCCTGAAAGGCCGGGCGGTTCCACTGCATCCCGGAAATTCCGTCGTCCGCGAATTCCGAGACAATGCGGATTCCGTGCGAAGCTGCATATTGACGGAGCAGGATCCGTTGGCTGAGGATGCTTTCTGATTCTTTTCGGTCGCGCCCGTCATCCTTTGAAAGGCGCAGATAAATTGCGCCATCATGCGTCAGATTCATGTAAAACTCACTTTCCGGATTCCAAAAAACCTAGCAGATACGAATGATCTTTTGTGTATTCCTACCTTTTTTTCAAATAGCCTTGACATTTTGCAGCTTTTGTGTTATACTATACAAGAAATCAACGCGGAGTGGAGCAGTCCGGTAGCTCGTCGGGCTCATAACCCGAAGGTCGGTGGTTCAAATCCGCCCTCCGCAACCAATCGAAAACCTCGTAGATACGTGATTCTACGAGGTTTTTGCTTTTAACAAAATCGGGCGCGAAGTCAAAAATACACCTACCGTACACCTACGCGATAAAATTTATGTTTCGGACAATTGAGGGAGCCGCTTCGGCTCCCTTATTTTTATGCTCTGATTCTGATCAGTATTCTGTCTCCGAATGGCAGCGAATCAGCACTATCTTCCATGCTGCAAGGGGACAGATCATAACGCTGCGCAATATCGGAACACGCTTCTGCGCTTTGTGCCAGATGCTGTTTTCTGTAATCATTGCATTTTACTGCGTAATGTGCTATAATAAACCTGAGAAAACAAAGAAGGCGGTGGTTTCGGCATGGAGCGAACTGTTCTCAATGCGCTGCGGGATGAGCAGTCAAACGGCGTTCACGGCGGACTGTATCATCGGATACAGGTCGATTTCGCATATAATTCCAATCATATTGAAGGCAGCCGGCTGACACATGACCAGACGCGCCTGATCTACGAAACACAGACGATCGGAGAGACGGCACTGGTCAACGATGTGATCGAGACGGTCAACCATTTCCGCTGTTTCGACAGGATCCTGCAGACCGCTCATGAACCTGTAACAGAAGAATATATCAAAGAACTGCATCGGATGCTGAAGAACGGCGTCATGCTGGGCAGAGGCGATACAGCCGTGATCGGTGACTATAAGCGGTACGCCAATACGGTAGGCAAAATCACGACCGCAAAGCCAAAGGAAGTGCCGGAGAAGATCAGACTGCTCCTTGAGCGGTTTGCTCAGATCGGACAGCCGGATCTGTATGATATCGCAAAGTTCCATGCGGATTTTGAGCAGATACACCCGTTTTATGACGGGAACGGCCGGATCGGCAGACTTCTGATGTTCAAGCAGTGCCTTGCTGCTGACATTGTTCCGTTTTATATCAGCGACTTCAACAAGATGTTTTATTATCTCGGCCTGCAAGAATGGCAGACAGAAGATAAACCGATGCGCCTGCTGGATGTTTTTCTGTCGGCACAGGACGATATGTCTGGCGTTCTTGACTATTTCGATATCGTATATCCGAAACAGAAGGACTCCGCAAGGACGCTGCTGATGCAGCACGGTCTGCTATGAAATGAGGGAGCCGCTCCGGCTCCCTCTCTCTGCATTGTTTCTTGCGTCAGACAGCAGTGTCCAATTGTCCGGATATTATTCAAAATAATCTTGACAACGTCCGGCTGAGATGCTAGAATAAAGGCGGCACTTGATGTGCCGCCTTGGTTGATGCTGTCTGTCAATCAGTCTTGATGTCATCCGGATTGTACGGAAGCAATCCGCCGGTCAGGTCGATCTCCACGATCGGTGCGGGGTTGACCGCGATGTTCAGGATCTGCCCTTCAGCCTGCGCTTTCTGGTGGATCGCCCACCCGATGTTTGCAGCCATCAGCGCATCCTCCTCGCTGACCTTTCCGCAGTGTTCTACGACCGCGGCAATGTCTGAAGCAGGTGCCGATTCGTTGAGATGTACCACATACCGTGTGCCGGTGTTCAGCGAGATCGTTGGGGCCGTGGGTTGGTTTGAAAGCAATGTGCCTTGACCGAGTAGCACCTCGGTTGGATAGGATGGTGTTTCCGGTTGTACCGGCTCCTGCGGTGTGTTGAAAGTGCTCATAAAAAAGCCTCCTGTTATAGTATTAGGGTTTTGCCGTTCGAAATATGGTTCTGACGGGAGCGAAAGCTGTCCGTAATACGGTTCGATCTCAGGCGACAGGCTGATCTCGTTCCGGTTTGTGACCGGTTCAGATATCTCCAGGAATTCGAAATCATTCCGTTCCGAGTAATCCGTGCTGTCAAGGAGTTCCTCCGGTTTAACGCGGATCGGGTCGAAGCCGTAGTTTTCAAGCAAGTCGTTGCATTTCTGCTTCAGGCGGTGCAGATCGGTTTTGCTTTGCGTGAACTTGCGGCCGTCAACGTACGAGACCGAATTCAGTACGATGTGCAGATGCCTGATCTCGGTATCCTTGTGGACGGCAAAATAGCTTTGGAAGCCTTCGAAGATGCCCGCAATCTTTGGTGCGAGCTCCATGTAAACATTGTCGGATCGGTTTTGGTCATCCGGTGTCAGCGAGACAACCAGATGGATCTGCTGACGGCCGCCTGTCTTGAAAAACAACTTTTTTACCGTCACCATCTCGGTCAGAGGCATGTGGGTCAGGATATCCTTCGTTCCGGTCAACCGACCGCTGTCCGTTTTCGATGGCGCGGTGATGTACTCGTAAAGATCTTCCAATCCTCTGCTCCCGCGCCTGAGCTTATTGATCATTTTCAGAACGCTCATCCTCGTCCTCCTCGTACTTGCTGCTCAGGTCTGCAGTGAACTGCGCAATCTCGCACAGCTGTGCTGCGATCCGCCCGAGCTCCTTTCTGAGACCGGCAGTATCTTCCGCAGACAGACTCCCTGCCTGCCGTGCGGCCTCAAACCGGGTGTTCAGCGCGTACAGTCGTGCCGCGATTTCACAGCCGCCGCCCAGTACGATCAGCTTCTCATCTGAAAAAAGCAGCGCCCGGACAAGGTCGCTCTCAGTCGCTCCGATTGCTGTTGCCTTCTGCGTAAACTGCGTCTTTTCCTCTGCTGTCACGCGGCACTTCAAATATTGATTTTTGGGCATGCTGATGCCCTCCCTTCAAATAGTTTAGCTCGTCCCCGCCCGAAGGCGGGGATGGCCTGTGTGGTATGCGTCTCAATCAGGAATCTTGGGTTTCCTGCCCGTCTTGTGACACATCATTCTTCTCGTTTGAATCCTCAGTATCGACGATGAACTCGCTGCCGTTCAGCAGCTTGATCCCGACGAAACCCTGAACTCGGGTTCCTTCTCTCTTGACCTTGCGGTCACTGATCTGGTGATTCCAGCGGCGCACGCGATCATAAAAATCATTCCGTCCGATCGCCTTCATTCCATTCTGATCCATCCAGATTTCATATGCCCGGAAAAGATCTTTCTTTGAGACGGCTGCGTTCTGCTTCAGGAGGCAGCATTCCTCCAGGAAGGACTCTGCGGAGTGAAGCTCCTTCCGCTTGACTTCGATGTACCTGCGGCTCGGCTCCGATTCCTTGAAGTCGTAACCGCTCGTGACCAGATCCTTCAGCGTGTCAAGCGCCAGTGAAACGATCACATCACGTTCGGCGAAGAGCTTTTCGTCCAGATTCAGATCCTTTTCCTCGACCTCACGCGTGAACAGGATCACGATCAGTCGATCATACACTGCGTCGTCCGGATGCGCGAAGTTAAGGTCATGGTTTGACCCGAAGATGAACTTCAATGTCGGAACATAGGATACCGCCTTGGAGTAGACGTCCCGTCCGGTGATTCCTTCGCACGAGATTAGGGATTTGAACCCATCCTCGTTTCGCATCGGTGTGACACCATTCTCTCTGCTGACATTCAGCTTCTTGTCGACATACCGTGCCACTGAATTCGGTGCTCCCATTGTGTGGAACGGCTCCCGTGAAACAAACTCTTTGGTCACGATTGACTCAAGCAGGTCGAGTAGCGTCGATTTACCGGTGCCGCCCTTTCCAATCAACACAAAGGCCTTGCGCCCTTTGGTGAGCGACGAAAGCACATAGCCGATCAGCTCATCGTCGATCTCGGTACCCTCGTTTTCGTTCAAGATGCAGCCGCACATCGAACAGGTTCTTTGTTCTTCCATTCATTTTACCTCCAGACAAAAACTGCCCCGCCGTCTGGCGGGGCATCAGTATTCCTCAGCTAACAACATGGTGCAATGGTCACTGTCATCGATGACATAAACCTTTGCGGTAATGGGATCGTCAGACGGAACCATAAGCACTTTCTTGTACTCAGGTTCCTCGGATGAGTGAATGATCCGCTGCATTTCGCCAAACGGCTCCAGCCAGAACACTTGCAGATAGTCTCTCTCAGGCGGGAGCAGGTCGATCAGGTTCCAGAGCAGGTTCTGCAGACGGAGCGGTATGGATTCGTCCACACCTCGGGTAAGGTAACGTTGATTGTTGAACATGAAATGAGCCTCCTTTCGTTCATATTGAGCAGATAGGGCTCTCGCCCTCCCGCTCACTATAATAATATATATTTACAAAATAAAAATAATAGAAAAATGCCGGCACGAGGCCGGCATCAGTATTGTGTTACATATTGATAATGGACGCATTATCGTGATTTTTTGTATTACATTTTGATGAATTTACGAAGTAAATCCTGTATCTAGTGTTATACTGGGATTATTATTATTTATATATCATCGAGATGTTGTTCTGATGGTTCGATATGTTCAAGATATCAAGCATTCTGGTATCCTGGTATATAAAAACACAAACGAAGGAGGAATCTTTATGAAATCATCAGACGAAAAGAAGACCAGACTGGTTTCGACACGCATGACACAAGCGCAATTCGAGAATGTCCGTGAAAGGGCAAAAAAGCGTAACATGCATGTAAGCAGCTTCATTGTCGATTCAGCCGTACACAGCGACAAACAACTCAATCCGCACCAGGTCATGCAAATCCATAACCTGATGAACCAAGCCGCTGATGCTTGTGCGGCAACGAATCCTAAGCTTGCCGACCAGATCAGAAAGGAGGCTGATGCTTTATGGCAATTCTGATCAAAGTCATTCGCGATTCAGACGGCGGTTTGAAATATTTGCGGAATATGTGCAATTACATCCGGGATGGACGTGAACAAGAATGCGGCTATGGTGGGTATGGCTTAAACCCATATGACGCAGGAGCGGCTTATTCGCAGATGGAGCAAGTGAAACGCTACTACGGGCAAACCAGTACAAATCCGCTTGTCCATTTCGTTGTTTCGTTCGACGGAGCAACAGACAATGCTGCATTTGCATCACAGGCTGCTCCCCAGATCGCGGGTTATTTCAAGGATAATTATCAGGTGATGTGGGGTCTTCATCCGTCCGATCCGGATTCTTCACATCATCATATGCATATCCTGCTCAATTCTGTGAACTTAATGAACGGAACGCTTTTTCACAGTGGTCGGGATGAGGTAAATGGTTTTTGTAATCATGTGAAAACAATCACGGGAATGCCGTATCGTGTGGTCTATGATAGCAAGAAAAAGGATGATAAAAAAGAATAAGGGGGCCAAACGGCCCCCGCAGCCTTTTCCTCAGCCTATCTGCGCTGTTTTTTAGATAAAAACCCCCGCAGATATTACGTTCTGCGGGGGCTTACTTTATTAATTTGCCTTCATCATCTTCTGAATGAGTTGACACATTTCAGTCGTATCATTCACGGGAATGAGGTGAGGAAATCCGCCTGCCTTCACTCTGATGCCTGCATCCTTATAATACAAAACCGGAGCGAGCTCGACACTTGTAATCTGTGAGTATCTCAGCTCCATCTGCTGCCCGTTCGTCGTTATACCGCAGAAAAGAATACGATCTGTATAAACGAGCAACTCGCTTTTCCTCGCTTTATCTGCGTACCTCCAGTATAGGAAGGCCAAAATAGGCAGACCGAGGAATAAGAAGTAAAATATGAACTTGTTTCCAAACAGAAGGAATATAAAAAAATGCAGAGGGAAAACAAAACGGAATAGGATGACCAGAGCCCAGGCAATACCACATATTTTGAAAAGTTTTTCAGCACGCTGAATCACTTTCTCATTTGCGCCGACTTTTTTCAGCAGCTTACTTTCATTCGCGGTGCCGGCGGGTAAGGCGCTGCCGCATGCCGTACAAAAGTTGCCGCTCTGTATTTCTTTTCCACAATGCGGACATACTTGCATAGAGATCCCTCCTCGTGCTGTATTATAGCGATATTCCTCTTATGCTTGTGCTTCTTTTTGCTTTTGGATGAGCTGACACATTGCGTCCGCATCATTCACGGGAATGGAATACGATTTGCCTCCTGAGGTTAGTACGACGCATTCATTCTGCGCACGGAAAGAAGAGCTTACCGCGCTGCTCGTGATATCCGGATACTTCAAATCCGCCTGCTGTACCTTAAAATACTTTTCCGGGCAGCAGATGGATACATGATCAGTAAAAACGGACAGCTTGCTTTTCTGCATTAGTTTCGACATAGAATTCAAAAAGACGGAAACCGCTGCAAAAACAATCACTTGTAGGACATAGAATCCATTGAAGTCTATGAAAGTAGAGCGTTCTTCCTCCATACTAGCAACTCCACTAGCTCCAAAACGCTTCTTCATTTCATCAACTTTCTCCCAGAAATCCAGCACACTACGAATATGATCGATTATCAATAAAACCAGGAAGCCTAAAGCAATCACCATGGCCACTTTTAACCACTTTTTGCAAAACTGCACGGTCTTTTCATTCGCTTCTGCGCTTTTCAGCAGTTTGGATTCATTCGCGGTACCGACGGGCAGGGCACCGCCACAGGCCGTGCAAAAACCACCTTCCTGTGTTTCTTTTCCACAATGCGGACATACTTGCATAGAGATCCCTCCTGTTTTTAGATTTAACGGTATACCGTTAAGCTAATTATAACATAAAGAGCTTTGAAAGTCAACGGTATACCGACAATATTTACAAACAAAAAATGGTATGATTGTTTGTGTAGAATGACGAACAGGAGTTGATACCATGAAAACTACAGAGGCTGTTTCTGCACGGATTCTGGAACTATGCAGCGAACGCGATATTACTGTCAACAAGCTGAGCACATTATCCGCAGTCACGCAGTCTACCGTGAACGACATTGTCAATTTGCGGTCAAACAATCCCGGAATCGTGACAATCAAAAAGCTGTGTGACGGGCTGGATATTTCAGTGGCAGATTTCTTTGATTCGCCGCTGTTTCGGAAACTTGAACAGGAGATACAATAAGATGAACCCCCACAGACAGGATCTGCGGGGGCTTTTTGTGATTGGATTTACTGAAAACAGATCAGCTGAGAACTATCTGTGCTACTGCGAGACGAAGCAGATCAGCGTGATGTTTCTGTGCACTCCTGAAGCACATGATCAGCGATGCAGCCAGTGTGAAGGCATTCAGCGCGTCTTGCGGCTACGTCAGTGCGAGATGGACACCGAAATTGATCGTTCTGAGGGGGCCGCTTGGCCTCCCTTAATTCTTCAGGTTCATTACCGCATATAGCCGCCGCCGTGAACATCCGTGCCAATGTCCATGGTCGGGCGCGTGGAATCCATACCGTGCGGGTCAAGGGCTTCTCCGCCTCTCGTCCCATCTGAACTGTAGCCCTTTCGGGCGAGATAGTCTTCCATACTGAGCTTTCTCTGCTGTGCATCTCTGTCAAAGACTTCCAGTGCCCATTTGTAGAATTCTTCAGCGAGGAATCTGATGTTGTCCAGCAGATTGATTTCGATTGTACAGCCCATGACATTATCGATTATGACCCAGCTGTTTTCTTTGAACCTTACATCCTGTTCGGGCAACGTCGTATCCATAATGCATTCATAGACCTTCGTGCCGATAAGACAGCTGAATTCCTCTACAAATTTCTGCATCTGGTTTGCGGGTATGAATTTAGCAGCAGTTTTAGCCGAAAGCAACTGAAGTCCGTCTCCTGAGTAAGAACTGCGCTGGAACAGATCGTTGAAATAATAAGTCTTGAGCCATTTTCCAAGCTTTTGCCCAAAGCCCTGACTGGACTTTAGGTAGTCTTGAAAACATTTGCCCACATAAGATTTCAGATAGGTTCCACCCAGATCGCCGAAAGCAGCAATCAGAGATTTATAGATGTCACCTCGCTCTTCTTCGCCCGTGTAATAGTGCTGAATATACGAAATAGTGATGTATGATGCAACAACATAACCAAGATTTTTCGGGGTAGGAGGATTTTCTCCTGTCAGCACCGCTTCAATGCACTTCTGTGCGACTTGCAGTACTGTCTTCCAGTAATTGCTGCCCTCGAAGTCGAACCGATCACCTGTGAGCATCGCACCGGCATATGTACCGAATAATTGTGCGAACAAATCCTTCAGAGGACTGAGAACCGCTTCGCCGATGGGACCGCCCATGTAGACTGTGGCAAGATACGAAAATGCCTGATCACCGATCCATTTGACCACATTCAGCGTCATCTCGATCCGTTCAAGCCGGTTGCCGAGTGCTGCCATGTCCAGTGATTCTTTTTCGTAGTAATCGCATGCCTCCATGATAATGGCATAGCGTGCCATCGAGATTTCGTTCGGCGTGCGGTGTCTGATGTTGCGGAAGAACTCTCTCTCCCACGGCTTTTGCGAAAGGCCGAATTCCGCTACGGTCTTTTTCAGCTTATCGACCTCTGTCTGCCAGTCCATCGGTACTGCAGGGGTATCGCCGGCCAGCCGGAGCGGCAGTTCGAGCTCGTAAGTCTGCCCCTCGAATTCCACGGAGACAGGCAGCATCGCGTCATAGGGCTCCTTCGGCACAGGCAGAGTGTTTTTCGGCTGAATTGCACAATCGCTTTCGCCGTTCTCCGGCAGTTCGATTTCATACCGGAAATTATCCGTCAGAAGATGTCCGTGCGCTTCCGTGTTTTGCAGTCTGCCGAAGTGAGCGGTCGTTTTTCCGGCAGGCTGAACCTTCACTCTTGGCGGATTCACTGAGGTATCAAAGCAGGCAAGCGTGAGTGTGAAAAGGGTGCGCGGGATTGCCTTTTCCGCAGTCTGCTCGGTCAGAACGGTCAGTGCGCCGTTTTTCACATTCGGACTGGCTGCGCTGAGGCCTTCCGGCCAGATCTCAGCTTGGATCGTTCCCTCTGCCCGCATCGGCGGGTTTTGCTTGCGGATGGCTGTGATGTGCAGCGTCTCACGGACGGGAAAATCTCCGAATGGCTGATCGGGCTTTCTCATCGTAACCGTCGCTTTGAGACGGTAGACCAGACTGTCCTCCGGAATATCTGCTGCACGGTAACGCTCGTATGAGCCAGAGATATATTTTCCGCCGGTGATCTCGATGGTGTCCGGCTCGCTGCCGAAATCGCAAAGCTCAAAGAAGGCGCTCTGTTCTGCATCGGAAATCAGGAACGGAATTGTGCACTTATCCTGCGTCCAGTCGTCTTTCAGAGACTGCTTTATCCGGATGAACGGGTCACCGGCAATGAAGAACCGCAGCTTTTCGATGAACAGACCGCCCGGACCGGAGAGGCTGAAGCAGACGGTGCAGGATGAAGCCTGCGAACTGTATGGAACTTCGAGCCGAGCGTGCGGTCCGTCCGCACGAATGGTTAACTCTTTGATTTTGACATTCTCGTCTTCGGAATAGATTCGTATTTTCTGGGATAATTGTCTGTCCAAACGCCACAGGTACTGATCCTGAACGAAGGCATTGACCCATTGCTTGGTTGACGGGCCCTTGCACAGTGTGTTTCCGTCGAATTTGTTGATGTGCATCCGGTAACGCGGCTTTTTGTCGTCACCGCCGCTGTTTTTGCTGCCGGCAGCGCCAATCATAGCGGCTCCCAGCGTTGCACCGGTAATACCAGTGATGATCAGGCTGTTGATGCCGATGCCGTAGTCAATGCCGCCTTTCTTTTCCGCATCGCGGCTTTCGATCTGAATGACAGTTGTCGTGGTTGTGGTTGCGGCAGTTGTGGCCGGTTCAGTTGTGGCTGTTGTCGTTGTCGTTTCTGTCAGTGCAGCGATTGGTTCTGTCTGTGTCGTGTCAACCCATTCGTACTCGTAAAAGGAATTGATGAATCCGTTTTGGACAACAAGGTGAAAGCAAAAATAGAGGTGGCTGTGAGAACCGGTGTTTCCAGCAGGTATTTCCTGCGTGAAAACGCCTGAAAAATCCTCTGTCAGAGAATTGTAGCCGTCACTCTGATCAAGGGCAGGCTGGATTCTGTCATTTCCGTTACCCGCCTCCTTGAAAGTGGAAAAAGGATTGGAACGCGGATCCCATGTAAGATAAATATTTACATAACCACCCGGATTTAATCTGTGATCACTGGTATCTGCTTCCAGATTAACATTGATGGATAACGATTCTCCCACTTCATAGCGTTCTTTGCTGTTAGGAAGCGGAGAGAATGTTACAAACATATCACCGTATTCACCGTAACAGTCCTGGTGTCCCTTCTGACCGGGAGAATCCCCATACGGCCCGCGTATGTTGTGCTCAATCAGTTGATTGTGGACATGAAACCCACTTGCTGCATCGCCTTCGGCAGTCCGCCCGTCATAGATTGGGTCCTCCAGAAGATCCTCGTCAGTCCAATACTTCACATATTTCCAGTAGCCTGTCTCTTCGGCGCGAACAGGCAGCGT
>JAILIG010000013.1 GCA_024695445.1 Oscillospiraceae bacterium | reverse complement strand
GGCGGGCGACTGGAACGGAGACGGGGACATCGGCACAGAGGACGCGGCAGGGATTCTTGATTTCCTGCTGCAGAAGGACGCGGCGTGAGCCGCATTGCCGGTCTGAAAGAAAGGCGGGATGATATATGAAGCATCTGAAATCGATCTGCAAGCGCACAGCGATCCTTTCCGTATCTGCAGTCTGCGGCTTCACGCTCCTGAGCACGCCTCAGGCCGCTTCATCCGCGATATCCGGCCAGTATCTGCCCGCTCCGGCAGATGATCCGGATGTGCAGTCATACCCGATTGAAGAGGGGCTCATGCTGTACGAGCGGGAATATGAACAGGCCGCGTCTGCTGCAGCACTGCCGGACGGCGAAGAACTGCCCGCACGCTTTGATCTGCGGGATGTGGGCGCTGTCACGGCGGTCGGCTATCAGTACGGCGGTACCTGCGGCGTGTTCTCCGCGATCGGTGCCATTGAATCGAATATGATCATGCAGGGCATGGCGGACAATACGATCGATCTTTCGGAGGAGCATTTTTCGTATTTTGCGCAGGTCAAGGGAACACCGGACGATCCGGACGACCCGCTCCGCGGCGACCGGCCGAATCAGGAGATGACCGCGATCTCAAATGCCTGCTCCTATCTGGACGCCATCGGCATCATGGGGTCTTGGATGGGCGTGGTACCGGCTTCCATGACGCCGCGCTACCGCGACAAAGAGCCGCTGGACGAATCGCTGCGCTATGAATCGGTCGCGCATCTGCAGAATGTGACGGTCTATGCCAAGAAGGACGCCGCGCTGATCAAAAAGCTGCTGATGGAAAAGGGCGCCATGCAGGTCACTTACTTCAATGTCCATGAGCCGGAGCTGTATTCCGAATACGGCGGCTATTATCAGACACACTGGAGCATCAGCGGCAATATTGAGGGGCAGAACAGTGTCAAGGGGGCGCGTCACGCCGTCTGCCTGATCGGCTGGGATGACAATTTCCCGAAGGAACATTTTGTCGAGACGCCGCCCGGTGACGGTGCATGGATCATCAAGAACAGCTGGGGCGTCGATGATCCGCAGACGGATAACGGGTTTATCTACATCTCCTACTACGACCCGTCGCTCTACGATTTCGTGCAGTTTGAGGTGGAACCGACTGACAATTACGATCATCTCTACCAGAACTGCTGCGAGCTGAACACCTGCATCGTTTTAAGGAACAAGGGCATCAATTACGCCAATGTCTTTACGGCGGAAAAGGATGAAAACATCACGGCTGCCGGTATGTATACCTCGACCGCGAATGTGCCGTTCCGGTTCAGTATCTATGCGCTGAAGGAGGATTTTACCGATCCCTGCGACGGTGAGCTGCTCCTGCAGACCGAGATGCCCGGCCTGTCAAAGGGCTATCACACTTTCCCGCTGGACAAGGTCTGTCAGGTCTCTGCAGGTCAGAAGTTCTCGGCTGTGGTCGAGGTCGGGGTGCAGAGCAGCTATGTGTTCAGCCATGACGAAGGCCGGATCGGTGAGCGCAATACATTTGTCGCGATTTATGAAGAAGGCACTGAGCCAAAGTGGGTGGACGGCTACAGAAGCACGATCTTCCACATGGGCAATACCTGCCTCAAGCTTTACACAAAGGACGGCATAGTCATCAACGAGGAGAACTTCCCCGAGCCGGCTGATCTGAAAGCGGCAGAAGCCCTCGACAAAAACGGCGACGGCGTCCTCACGGAGAAGGAACAGGCTGCCGCCGGACAGTATATCCGCGGTGATGTAAACCGTGACGGCAAGGTGAATGCCGTTGACCTTTCGCTGCTGAAACAGGTTTTGCTCGGCAGCGAACGGACAGACATTGACCGGAAAGCGGCTGACTGGAACGAAGATAAGGCGATCAATGCAGAGGACGCAAACGGGATTCTTGCTTTTTTGCTGCAAAAAGAAGTGTAACGAAAGGAGGGCACTATGAAACACAAATCCATTCTTCGCAAAATGGCAGTTGCAGTTTTGTCCTGTGCACTCTGCTGTACCGGCATGACGGTTCCGGCCTTTTCAGCGGAGGAAGCCGATGAGCTGCCCGCACGCTTTGACTGGCGCGAGGAAGCACCTGAGATCCTGACACCGGTCAAAACACAGACCGGCGAAACATGCTGGGCGTATGCGGTGATCGCCTGTGCGGAGTCAAATCTGATTCGAAAAGGCATGGCGGACAGCAGCGTTGATCTTTCTGAGGCGCATCTGATCTGGTTTACGAACGGGCAGGACGCCCCGGCAAATCCGGATGATCCGCGCTCGGGCGGCACACAGAATGAAGGCATTGACGGCTACACCGCCGAGGCATCGGTGGTCACCGCGGCTTTCTCTTTGACAGCATGGCAGGGCGTGATTCCGGAAAGCGATGCTGCGCCTCATGCGGATATGCAGCCGCTGGATGAGTCTCTGCGTTATCAGTCTGCCGCACATCTGCAGAATACGGAGAGCTATCCATTGGATGAACCCCGGACAGTCAAGCAAAGGCTCATGGAAATCGGGCCTATGGTGCT
>JAILIG010000110.1 GCA_024695445.1 Oscillospiraceae bacterium | reverse complement strand
ACATTCCCGCGGAATTGTGATATGATATAAAAGACCTGTATTACAGCGGAATCCGGGAGAGAGGGGAGGAAACATCATGCAGCTCAACCCGAACTGCATCCGGCTGGAGCAGAATTATCTGTTTTCGGAGATTGCCCTGCGTGTTCGCAGCTTTCAGGCCGGGCATCCGGAAAAAGAAATCCTGAGCCTCGGCATTAACGATGTGACAAGGCCTCTGGCGCCTGCCGTCTGCGAGGCGATGGCGGCGGCCTCCCGTGAAATGCAGCACGCGGAGACCTTCCACGGCTACGGCGCTGTCGAGGGCGAGCCGTTTCTGCGCGAGGCGGTTTCCGGATACTACCGGCAGCACGGCGTCCGCGTCGATCCGGACGATGTTTTCATCGGGGACGGCGCCAAGAGCGATCTGTCCAATCTCTGCGATCTGTTTCTGCCGGAATGCACCGTCCTGCTGCCCGATCCGGTATATCCGGTTTTTTACGACACCAGCGTCATGGCGGGGCGGAGGATTCTCTTTTCCCGCGGCAGCCGTGAGAACGGCTTTCTGCCGATGCCGGACGACAGCATCGACGCCGATCTCGTCTATCTCTGCTCGCCGAACAACCCGACCGGTGCAGTCTATTCCCGGGCGCAGCTCCGCCGCTGGGTGGAGTATGCCCATGCAAAGGGCGCCTGCATCATTTACGACGCCGCCTACGAGGCCTATATCCGCAGTGCGGCGCTTCCGCGGAGCATCTACGAGATTGCCGGCGCGGAGACCTGCGCGATCGAGGTCAGCTCCTTCTCGAAAATGGCGGGCTTTACGGGTGTGCGGTGCAGCTGGGTGATCGTGCCGGGCGCCCTGACGCAGGGCGGGCAGTCGCTGCAAAGGCTCTGGCGCCGGCGGCAGTCCACGAAGTATAACGGCACCTCATATATCGTACAGCGCGGCGCGGCGGCGGTCTTTACGGCGGCCGGACAGCGGCAGGTGCGCGGCGATGTCTCCTGCTACATGGAAAACGCCGGCCTGATCCGCAGTGCGCTGCGCAAAAGCGGCGTATTCTCGACCGGCGGCGAGCACGCGCCATATGTCTGGATGGAATGCCCGAACGGTATGCGCTCGTGGGACTGCTTTGACAGTCTGCTTTCGCGCTACGGCATCGTGTCCGCGCCGGGTGCGGGCTTCGGGGCGGGCGGCGAGGGCTGGATCCGGTTTTCGTCGTTCGGCAGCCGCGAAACGACGAAGAAGGCCGCCGAAAAGCTCGCCAATATCGAGTGGGATGCGTTTTCGGTTTTTGCGGGCGGACGGTACTGAGCGGACTGTCCGATTCTGTCCTGTTGCTATCGGAAAGACGCCTGCCCCTTGATTTTTCGCCCTGCATCTGATATAATAAAAACAGAGCGTCCGGACGGGCTCCGGCGCGGATATGACACCGGCGGACGGCCGGACAGGAGGAAACTATGATTGCACTTGCAAGCGACCATGCGGCAGCGGATCTGCGCCGCATTGTCAAAGAGTATCTGGACGAAAACGGCTATGACTACGAGGACTGCGGCACTGACGAGGCGCCGAGTGATTATCCGGTGATGGCGGAGAAGGTCTGCCGCATGATTCAGCGCGGCGAGGCGGACACCGGCATTCTGCTCTGCGGCACGGGCATCGGAATGTGCATGACCGCAAACAAGATGAAGGGTATCCGGGCGGCGGTCTGCTCCGAGACATACAGCGCGAAGTTCACCCGGCTGCACAACGACGCAAATGTGCTCTGCATGGGTGCCAGAGTGGTCGGTCCGGGACTGGCCGCAGAGATCCTGCACGCCTTCCTCGACACCGGCTTTGAGGGCGGCCGGCATCAGCGGCGCATTGACATGATCGCGGCGCTGGAAAACAGCGAAGCCCGCTGAAAAGACAAAAACAAAAAACCGAATCATCACAGAGAAACAGTCCCGCAGAAGCGGGCACAGGAGGAATTACCATGAAAAAACTGAACCGGACGGGCGCAGTCTGCGCAGCCGCGGCACTCTGCCTGTCGGCCGTGCAGAGCTTTCCCGTTTCCGCCGGCGCGGAAACACTGAAAATCGAATGCGAGAGCGGCACGCTTTCGCGCTGTGAAAATCCGCCGATTACATGGGAACAGATCGACGAGGACGGCTTCGGCAATGTCTGCGACATGACCGGCTGGTCGGGCGACGGCTATGTGTATATCGACCAGAAGGGCGCGTCCGTGACCGTCACCGCCGACATTGCGGAGGAGGGCTTTTACGGGCTCGGCATCGGGTATATCCAGTGCTTCGGCTCGCCGGAAAACCCGAACAAGACGCAGTATCTGCTCGTCAACGGCGAAAGTCAGGGCGAGGTGCTGTTCCCGTTCAATTCCGGCAATGGCTGGGAGGAGCTGCCCGCGGGATATGTTCACCTGAAAAAAGGTCAGAACACGATCACCGTCGAGAGCTACTGGGGCTACACCTTCCTTGACTATTTCACGCTGACGCCCGCGCCGTCCTACCTGACGGACCTAAAGCCCGCCGAGGCGCCCTGCAATCCGAAGGCCAGCACCGAGGCGAAAAAGCTCTACCACTATCTGCGGAGCGTCTACGGCAAGCATATTCTGTCCGGACAGCAGGAATACTGCGGCTCCCACTGCTACAATAAAAACGCCTATGAATCGCAGGGCAAGCCGATCAATTATTTTGAGGACAATGAGGCGGAGTTCACCTTCTTAGAGGAGCTGACCGGCGAGCAGCCCGCCATCCGCGGCATCGACTTTCTGTTTTACAATACGACGCAGCCGTATTTTGACGATGCGCCGGAGCGCGTGGTCGCGTGGTACAAGGAAAAGGGCGGCATCCCGACCGTCACCTATCACTGGAATGTCCCGACAAACGGCAAGGACAGCACGGACGCCGCGTTTTATGTTGAGAAAACCGGCAACACGCCGTTTACGACCTTCAGCATCACGAAGGCTGTGACGGAAGGCACATGGGAGCATGAGAAGATCGACGAGGATTTGGCGCTCCTTGCAGAACAGCTCGGCAAGGCACGCGACGCCGGCGTTCCGATTCTGTTCCGCCCGCTGCATGAAGCGGAGGGCGGCTGGTTCTGGTGGGGCGCGGAGGGCCCGGAGCCCTGCAGGAAGCTCTACCTCTATATGTGGGACAAGCTGACGAACGAATACGGACTGAACAATCTGCTCTGGATCTGGACCGGCTCGACCTCCGCCTATGCGGACGACTGGTATCCGGGCGATCAGTATGTCGATTTCATCGGCTGTGACAAGTACAATGCGATCAACAACAGTGAGCCGAATCCGAGCGCGATCTCGGCGACCTTCTATTCCATGGTCGCGCAGACCGAGGGACAGAAAATGGTCGTCATGAGCGAGAACGACACGATTCCGTCGCTCGAAAACCTCGTGAACGAAAAGGCCGCATGGCTCTATTTCTGCCCGTGGTATCAGCGCTACCTGACCGAGCTGAACGACCATGACGAGCTGAAAAAGCTCTATCAGAGCGATTACTGCATCACGCTCGGCGAGCTGCCGGACTGGGATTCCTACGATCCGGAGCTGCCCGGTGTCACCGTGCCGGATACGGGCACGACGGCCGGGGAGTCCGTCACGGGTGATGCGCCGGCGCTCCGCGGCGATGCGGACTGTGACGGAAAGGTGGGCATTGCCGATGCCGTGCTGCTTGCGCGCTATGCCGCCGAGGACGCCGAGGCCGTGATGACGCCGCAGGGCAAGGTCAATGCCGACTGTACGGGTGACGGCATTCTGGATTCGGACGATACCGCCAGACTGCTGCAGTATCTCGCCGGCATCCTCTCAGAGACGGAATTCGAGCAGTAATCGGCAGAATCCACAAAAAACATCGAAAACGCCGCCTGAAATTTTCGGGCGGCGTTTCTGCCGATACTTGACAAACTGCGGAAAATCCGGTATAATGATAAAGCCGCTTGTGTCCGGTTGAAGCCGGAGTATGCCCGTTTGAGGCGGATACCGCACCGGAGCGCAGCGAGATTATGGAAAAGGCAGGTGCCAGAAAACCATGTATGCAGTCATTTTGACAGGCGGTAAGCAGCTGAAGGTCGAGGAGGGCAGTATCGTTCGGATCGAGAAGCTCGCGGCTGAGGCAGGCGATACCGTGACCTTCGATCAGGTCGCCGCTGTCGGTGATGATGCCGGTCTGACCGTCGGTGCACCGCTCGTTCAGGGCGCGTCCGTCACCGCAAAGGTTCTCACCAACGGCAAGGGCAAGAAGATTCGCGTCTTTACCTACAAGCCGAAGTGCGGTCAGAAGAAAGCACGCGGTCACAGACAGCCGTTTACGCAGGTTCGCATTGAGTCGATCACGAAATAAGTCACGGATGCAGATCAAAGCAGATTTTGTGCAGGAAAACGGTCTTTATACGGGCTTTTCCGTTTCGGGGCATGACCTTGCAGCAGCGGACACCGGAATCTCGGTGCTCTGTGCGGCAGTCTCCTCGGCGGTCGAGCTGACCTGCAATACGCTGACGGAGTGCTTCGGCGTTCCGGAGAAGGCGGTGAAGGTGCATCCGGCACAGGACGCACATAATCAGATCGCAGTCCGGCTTCCGGAGCCGGATCCCGTGCAGTCCAAGCTCATTCAGGGGCTTCTGCTGCATCTGACTCTGCTCTCGGAGGAAAGCGGCGGCGCGCTCCGCGTCACGGTTTCCGGGCAGTGATGCAGCAACAATCAACGAAATTTAAACACGGAGGTGCATTTTAGATGATCCGTATCAGTATGCAGTTCTTCGCCCACAAGAAGGGCGTCGGCTCTACCAAGAACGGCCGTGATTCCGAGGCAAAGCGCCTTGGCGTCAAGCGCGGTGACGGTCAGTATGTGCTCGCGGGCAATATCCTTGTCCGTCAGCGCGGTACCCACATCCACCCCGGCAACAATGTCGGCATCGGTTCGGATGACACGCTGTTCGCAACGATCGACGGCAGAGTCAAGTTTGAGCGCTACGGCAAGGACCGCAAGCGCGTCAGTGTCTACGCTGTCGAGCAGTGAGCTTCGTTTCACAAGGTAATGAGACGGTGCAAATCCCCTTGCTGTTCCGGCAGGGGGATTTGTTTTGATAATGAGGTGAAGGATCATGTCCATGTTTGTCGATCAGGCGCGCATCCGCATTGAGGCAGGCAGAGGCGGTGACGGCGCAGTCAGCTTCCACCGCGAAAAATTTGTGGCGGCAGGCGGGCCCGACGGCGGCGACGGCGGCAAGGGCGGCGATGTCGTCTTTGTGGCGGATGACCACGATTCCTCGCTGATTGCGTTCCGCTATCAGCGCAAGTATGTTGCGGAAAACGGGCAGCCCGGCGCGGCAAAGCGCTGCACCGGAAAAAGCGCGTCCGATCTTGTCATCAAGGTGCCCCGCGGCACGGTCATCCGGGAGGCGAAGACCGGCCGGGTGCTCGCCGATATCTCCGATGACGCGCCGGTCGTCCTCGCAAAGGGCGGCAGAGGCGGCAAGGGGAATCAGCATTTTGCAACCTCGACCAGACAGGTGCCGAGATTTGCAAAGCCCGGCTATGACGGCGAAAAATTCGACCTGCTGCTTGAACTGAAGCTGCTGGCCGATGTCGGTCTGGTCGGCTTCCCGAATGTCGGAAAATCAACGCTGATTTCCGTCGTTTCCGCGGCAAAGCCGAAGATTGCGAATTACCATTTCACGACACTGGAGCCGGTGCTCGGCGTCGTGCGGATGGACGCGGAGCGCTCGTTTGTCATGGCGGATATCCCCGGACTGATCGAGGGCGCGGCAGGCGGAGCGGGACTCGGACACGATTTCCTGCGCCATGTCGAACGCTGCCGCCTGATTGTCCATGTGCTGGACTGCGCCGGCAGTGAGGGCAGGGATCCGATTGACGATTTTGAAAAAATCAATCTGGAGCTCAGAAGCTTTTCAGAGGATCTGAGCCGCTGCCCGCAGATTGTGGCGGCGAACAAATCCGACCTCGCCGATGAGGCGCAGATCGAACGCCTGCGGGCATATATCGAGGGGAAGGGGCTGCCCTTCTTCGTGATCTCCGCGGCGGCGGTACAGGGCGTGCAG
>JAILIG010000102.1 GCA_024695445.1 Oscillospiraceae bacterium | reverse complement strand
AGATGGTACCGGATCGAAATCAAAAGCTCGCCGTCCGGCAAGTACCAGAGTGACCGGGTATTCAAACCGTCTCAGCTGGAATCCGACGGCTCCGGTACTTACAGATTGACATTGAAGCTGCGGTAAAACCGCTTGCAGCATCTTTCAGCTTTCTGCTGACTGCATTTCACGCCCGCGACAGCTCTCCGGAGCCGCCGCGGGTGTTTTTTTGCACAGGGAATTGTCTTTTCGTCAAACCTCCCAAATCCTGCGGCGCTTTTTGCATATTACACATAAAAATCGGTTTTGCCGGTTGACAAAGCAATGGTTTGCGACTATAATAATGTTGCCCGGTCGGCCGAACAGCAGACGGCCGGAAAACACGAAGTTTTCGGGGCGTCCGGCGTTCGGAACGGCACGGGTTTGTATAATGTTTCACTTATATAAGGAGGATCATCTATGAAACAACGCAGAATCATCTCTTTTCTCTCGGCGGCCCTGCTGGGACTCTCAGCAGCGGCTTTCCCGCCTGCCGCTCCGGAGCCGTTCAGCATCGTCGCCGAGGCGGCAACCTCAGGTAACTGGGAGTACACCGTTGAAAACGGCAAAGCAACCATCACCGGCTACAACGGCACGAGTACCAGTGTCACCATTCCGTCTACCATTAACGGAAAAACCGTGACGAAGATCGGAAATTATGCCTTTCTTCCGACTGTTAACGGCGTTATGACGCCGAAAAATATCACTTCGGTCACGATTCCGTCAACCGTGACCGAAATCGGAAAATGTGCTTTCGCAGGAACGCCGCTCAAAAGTCTGACACTGTCCGGCGGTATTCAGAGGATCAAAAACGCCGCTTTCAAAAACACGGCACTCACCAGTGTCACGATTCCCAGCAGCATTCGGGTAATTGAGCCCAAAGCTTTTAACAGCTGTTCATCCCTGACAAATCTTCGGATTGCAGGCACTCCATCAATTGGTGAAAATGCGTTCTCGGACTGCTCATCCATGACAGTTCTTCGGATTGAAGGCGCCGCAGTAATTGATACATATGCGTTCTCGAACTGCTCCTCTCTGCTGCGTGTGTGGTTACACAAGGATTGCGTTCCCAAAAGCAGAGCGAACGGTTTATATAAAGAAAATATATTTAAAAACTGCACATCGCTTGAATACATTAACGGCTCCGGTGCATGGTACCGCGAATCGGGTACCGGCAAACCGGTTCTGACCTCAAACACTTATGCGAGAAAACTGATCCAGCGCTTTTTTGCGTCGTCGGAATCGGTGAAGTTTGTGGACACCTACTGCACCGCGCTCTGCAATTATATTGTTTCAACGGAAACAAAGTCGTGGATGGGCGATGCGGTCAAGGCGCGTCAGCTGAACGACTGGATTGTCCGGCACTGCGAGTATGAAGACTTCAAGGAAAACGGACATCAGTATAATGAACCGAATAATGAAAAAGAATACAGTGAGTTGATTGGGATGAATGACAATCAGTTCTATTCCTCTGTCTTTCTCAGCTACGGCCTGAATCTCAGAGGCGAAGGTGTCGGCGAATCGGTCTGCGCAGGCTTTGCAAAGGCTTATACCATGCTGCTGCGTGCTGCGGGCATTGAGTCGTATGTCATCAGAAACACCGTCTCAACCGGTCCGGTCGGTCATATGTGGAACATTGTGAAGATCAAGGGAAAGTATTATCAGTGTGATACGTGCGCAAGCGATGCAAGCGATTTCGGATTGGATTTCGCCACGAATTATCAGCATTTTCTGGTCTCTGCGAGCAGAATGAATGAATTGCAGGGATATACCGCAGTAACGCGCTCTCTCTGGAATCCTGCGGAAAGCCGCGAAGCCCGGATGTTCCCCGGCTACAATGTGCAGAAGGGGCAGTCCGCAATGAACCGGTGCAACTATGAATACAGCAATCTGGAGCTTTTCCAGGCTTACGGTCTGAAGGAGGATGACTGGAATTTTGACGGAAACCAGAATACCAGCACTGATACAGAGATGCTGAACCTTCTCCAGAGTCATTTGCCCAATGTCGACTATGAATACATGGCGCACCATTTTCACAATCTGCTTCAGATCGGCTGGTCTCCGAAGCAGTGGTACGATTACTACTGCTGATTCCGCAAAGCAGAATATCTGATACATCACACCCGCGACAGCTCTCCGGAGCCGCCGCGGGTGTTTTTTCGGTGCTCCCGGTGCCCGCAGCGGGCAGCACTTGACGGATCCTGTATAAATATAGTATAATAGGGGCGCCCCTCAGGCATCGCTTTGGCGGTGCCGAAAAAATTTTTTTCGGCAGAATGTAATCAGACGGGCGGGAATGTTGTCTGTCAGA
>JAILIG010000113.1 GCA_024695445.1 Oscillospiraceae bacterium | reverse complement strand
TGCAAAATTTCATTCGGAATGTGCAAATCGGGGGAGATTGACCTTACGGTTTTGACTGATGTATCAGCGCGGGCTCCGCGCAACTCCTCACTCCTCATTCCTAACTCCTAACTTATTCATTTCGCATTTTGCCAGCGCTGCCCGCCGCGGGGCGCGAATGCGAGGGGAGAACCACAAGGGACAGGGGGAAAACCGCTGCTGACGCAGCTCTATTCCCCCTATCCCCTAAGGTTTTCCAAGTATATGCTTTGCATATACGGCGCGCATCCCCTTTCCTTACCTTTAACCCCTTTATTGTTCAGCTTTTGTTTGCTGGCGGCTCTTTTCGTTTCTTCTCAGGTTTTGGAACAACTCCTCATTCCTCGTTCCAAACTCCTAACTGTTCATCCCGCTACCCGCACTGCTTCGCTTAAAGGGCGCCGTGCGGAGCAAATCTCGTCTGCATCTCCGCCTGCCGGCCGCAGGAGAGGCGTCCCTCCGGACATTTCCCCAGCACATAGCAGCTCGGCCCGAACAGCGAGAACAGCTCCGGACTTTTTGCGCGGAGCTGCCGCAGCAGACTGACGGCGCAGTCCCGGATCTCCCACTGTGCGCGGGTGCAGGTTCTGAGCTTCATGAAGTGCAGCAGCTCGCGGCCGTTCATGTCGCAGAGCACATCGAGCTGATTGCCAGCCAGTGCGAAATACTGCACATCCTCCGCCGGCAGACCGGCCGCCGTCAGTGCGGTGAGCGCCTCGGTCGTCCGCGCAAAGGCGTTCTGATAGATCGTCAGAGCCTGTGGATTGTTCCGGACGGATTCCGGCAGCAGATAGGTTCCCTGCCGGACGGCCTGCGCAATGTGCGGAACCAGCACGGTCTGGACGCGGTGCCGGACAAGGTGCGTGATGGCAGCGAGCGACAGATTCCGGATGCCGAACTGTGCGTGAATCAGCTCCAGCTCACGCGGACGCTCCCCGCGGAGAATGCCGGCGGCGTCCGGCAGCGGACTGTCGGCGGTTGCCCAGTTTTCCGCAGCGGCAAACTGCACCAGATCCTTCAGAGAAGCGGACGGATTCAGCGTGTGCAGCACCGTTTTGGCCTCGGCCTCCTGCGGGACGGGCAGCTTCTGCGGCAGCGCCGGCTGGAACCGGTTGTCCTCTGCGGCATAGCGCTTTGCGAGGATCTCCGGGACATCGGGCAGATATTCCGAGAGCTGCGCGGTCAGGGATTCGCCCAGCGTTCGCAGCTCGGTGTAGTGTCTGCCGCGTCCTTTGGTCATGGTGAGAATCATGAGCAGCAGCTCGCGGGCGTTCATCGTCACGAAGAAATTGCTCCGGAAGCAGTAGGGCAGCACAAAGCGGGCGTCCTCCTTCGGGATGCCGAGCGCGAGCAGCAGCGCATAATCGTCAAACAAGGACTGCATATGCGAGCGGAAGCGCGTATTGAGCGCGTCCGGCAGCGGCGGCGCATAGAATCCGGCGCGGGAGTAGTCCACATAGCGCCGGGACTGCACCGTGTAGGAGCCGAGGCGGAACTCGATGACAAACTGCTCCGTGAACACGCTGACGCTGTCAAATGCGACCGTGAAGAAGGCGTGCTCCAGCACGGAGGTGTGTCCGGAGCCGATGACCTTTCCGATGAGTGCGGCGTTGTTGTCTTTTTCTTCGGTGCGTGCGAAGATTTCAAGTGCTGTGCCTTCCATCGTGGAGATTCTGCCGGCAGCGGCGCAGGTATTTTCGCCGGCTGTGGAAGATGCAATGATTTTGACTGTGGCCTTTTCCATGCAATCACCTCATATTCATCGCTGCATATCAAAATGCGGAATACGGAAAATGCTCCGTATTCCGCAGTTTCAGCAAATACCCCGCAGGGAGATTACTCCACCGGAACAACCCAGCCGAACGGATCGGCGATCTTGCCCCACTGGATGCCGGTCATGGTGTCGTAGATCTTCTGAGAGATCGGACCGATCTTGTTGTCGTTGATCGTCATGACCTTGTCGCCCCACTTCAGGTGGCCGACCGGCGAGATGACGGCAGCGGTACCGGTGCCGAAGACCTCGTCCAGCTTGCCTGCGTCATAGGCATCCGCGACTTCCTGGATGGTGATTCTGCGCTCGGAGACCTTCATGCCCCAGCTCTTTGCCAGCTCCAGAACGGACTTTCTGGTGATGCCGGGGAGAATCGAGCCCTGCAGCTCCGGTGTGACGATTTCGCCGTCGATGACGAACATGATATTCATGGCGCCGACTTCCTCGATGTACTTCTGCTCCACGCCGTCGAGCCAGAGCACCTGGGAGTAGCCTTCCTTGTGCGCCTCGTCCTGACCGATCAGGGAAGCAGCGTAGTTGCCGCCGGTCTTGGTGAAGCCCATACCGCCGCGGACCGCACGCACCCACTTCGGCTCGACATAGATCTTGACCGGATCGAGGCCGGAGGCGTAGTAAGCGCCGGACGGCGACAGGATGATGATGAACATATACTCATCGCCGGGCTTGACGCCGAGGAACGGATCGGTTGCGATGATGAACGGACGGATGTAGAGCGAAGCGCCGTCGATATGCGGAACCCAGTCCTTCTCGACCTTGAGCAGCTCCATGAGGCCTTCCATAGCCATGTCCTCCGGCAGCTCCGGAATGACGAGACGGCCGTTCGAGCTGTTGAGGCGCTTGAAGTTCTCCGTCGGGCGGAAGAGCTGGATGCCGCCGTCTGCGCGGCGATAAGCCTTCAGGCCCTCAAAGACCTCCTGGCCGTAATGCAGACAGAGCGCAGCCGGAGAGAGCTCCAGATTGCCGTAAGGAACGATGCGGGCGTCATGCCAGCCCTTGCCGGTCTTATAGTCCATGATGAACATATAATCGGTAAAGACATGACCGAAGCCGAGCTTGGTCTCATCTGCGGGCTTTGCCTTCAGCGTGGCAGCCTTTTCAAAACGAATGTCCATTTGCTTTTCCTCTTTTCGTATGAATTTGCTCCCGCCCGTTCCGCGGAGGGAGGGTGCGGGGCTATGTCAGGCTGAAAATCAGCCGGCATTCCCTTTCAGGTAACGGGGCGCATATTTATTGCGGTAAAGTCTGGCAGCGTACTGTGCCGAGATCGCGGCGACGGCGGCGATGGCAGCGAGCAGCAGGATGCGGCGGACAGTTTTCATAGGAATCATGCTCCCTTCTGCCGGTATTTCCGGCATTTCTTATCCGGCGGAAGGCTCCGCCGCTTTTATTATATCACAAAATCGCGGTTCTGAAAAGAGGTTTTGCAAAATTTCATTCGGAATGTGCAAATCGGGGGGAGATTGGCCTTACGGTTTTGACTGATGTATCAGCGCGGGCTCCGCGCAACTCCTCACTCCTCATTCCTAACTTATTCATTTCGCATTTTGCCAGCACTGCCCGCCGCGGGGCGCGAATGCGAGGGGAGAACCACAGGGGACAGGGGGAAAACCGCTGCGTTCCGCAGCTCATTCTCCCCATCCCCTAAGGTTCTCCAAGTATATGCTTTGCATATACGGCGCGCATCCCCTTTCCTTACCTTTAACCCCTTTATTGTTCTCCTTTCACTCTCTGGGCTGCTTTTTCGTTGGTGCTGCCGTAGAGAAGCGGACAAAAGGTTCTCACTTTGCTGCCGGAGAGCTTTAGATCAATGGGACCCGGCACTGCCGGGCGGAGAGCTTTAGATCATTGGGTGCGGGCACTGCCGGGCGCGCCCCGGTTGCGTTTTGTGCGGTAATGTGGTATAATAAAGTGAAAACATCCGGCGTTTTGCCGGACAAGGAGGAACCGGACGATGAAGCTGCTGCTTGTGGACGGAAACAGTATCCTGAACCGCGCCTTTTACGGCGTCAAACCGCTCTCAAATCAGAAGGGCATTTTCACCAATGCTGTCTTCGGCTTTTTCAATATCCTGCTGCGCGCAATGGACGATGTGAAGCCGACCGATACGGTCATTGCCTTCGACCGCCGCGAGCCGACCTTCCGGCACAAGGCCGTCGCCAGCTATAAGGCGAACCGCAAGGGAATGCCCGAAGAGCTTGCCATGCAGCTGCCCTATACAAAGGACATCCTGACCGCAATGGGCTATGCGGTCGTGACCTGTGCGGGCTGGGAGGCAGACGACATTCTGGGTACGCTCTCCGCCGCCTGTGAACGCGCCGGCGCGGACTGCGTCATCCTGACCGGCGACCGCGACAATCTCCAGCTCATCACCGACCGCGTGACCGTCCGTCTGGCGACCAACAAGGAGCCGGTGCTCTATACAAAGGAGAAATTTGAAGCGGACTACGGCTTTCCGCCCGCCGGCCTGATCGACCTCAAAGCCCTGATGGGCGATTCCTCCGACAACATCTCCGGCGTCGCGGGCATCGGCGAAAAGACCGCGATGGCGCTGATTCAGCAGTACGGCAGCATCGAGGCGCTCTACGAAGCCCTCCCGGACGGCGATTTCAAGCCGGCTGTCCGCAAAAAGCTCGAAGCGGGCAAAGCGGACGCCGAGCAGAGCCGCTGGCTGGCGACGATTGTCACGGATGCCCCGATTCCGACCGATCCGGCTGCATATGCACGCAAGCCGCAGGACGACGCGGCGCTTTCTGCGCTGCTGACCGAGCTGGAGCTCTACAAGCTGATGGAGCGGCTGCACATCGAGCCTTCCGCGGCGGCCGCTGCGGAAGAAAGCCGTCAGACGGCGGAGATTCCGCTGCCGGAGTCCGTTCCGTACACGAGGGAGCGGCTCGATGCCGCTTGTCAGAGCAAAACGCCCGTCGATTTCCTGTATGCCGGCGGACTGCTCCGCATTGCGCATGACGGCGCGGTGTTTCCGGTGACCGATCCGGCGATGATCGTTCAGTTTCTCATGTCAGACGCGAAAAAGCGCACCTTTGACGCCAAGCCCGTCTACCGTCTGTGCATGGAGCAGGGCGGCACGCTGAAGAATCTCGTGCTGGACACCGCAATCTGCGCCTATCTGCTCAACCCCTCGACGCCGGAATACACGATCGAACGCCTCTGTGCGGGGGCGGGGCTGCCGTATCCCGCGGACCGCGGCGAGGCAGCCGATATTTCCGCGCTGCCGGCGCTCTCGGAGGCGCTCGAACAGGCCGTGATCGCGGAGGGCATGGAGCCGCTGCTCCGGGAGATCGAGCTGCCGCTGGTCGAGGTGCTGGCCGACATGGAGCACACCGGCGTGCGTGTCGATGCAGAGGGCGTCCGGCGGTTCGGCGAGACGCTCAGCACGGATATTGTGCAGCTTGAGGCGGAAATCTACCGCCATGCCGGACAGGAATTCAACATTCTCTCGCCGAAGCAGCTCGGCGTCATCCTCTTT
>JAILIG010000107.1 GCA_024695445.1 Oscillospiraceae bacterium | reverse complement strand
TCCGCATTCAAAAAACTCCTCACTCCTCATTCCTAGTTCCTAACTTCTCATGCGTGCTCCGCGCACGGCAGTGACGGCGTTTCAGAAGTGGATGTAGGTTGTGATGTCGTCGCGCATCCGGAGTGCCTCGCGGCGGGCAGCGCCGGCGAAGTCGCGTTCATCGCAGCCCTCCTTCTTGTACGCACAGAGAATGGCGCGGGAGCTGTTGACGACTGCGCCGAGACCGTTTTTGTCAAAGCCGCCCGCAATCCCGGCCGCGCCGCCGCCCTGTGCGCCGTAGCCCGGCACGAGGAAGAGCGTATGCGGAAGCCGTGCGCGCAGCTCGGAAAGCTGCTCCGGGTAGGTCGCGCCGACCACGGCACCGACCGCGGAATAACCGTATGTCCCGATGCTGTCCGCGCCCCATTCCTCGCACTTGTCGCCCATTCTCGCGTAGAGCGGCACGCCGTCGATCAGCAGGTCCTGAAATTCGCCCGATGACGGATTCGAGGTCTTGCACAGCACGAAAATACCCCTGCCGCGCTCCCTGCAGACGGAAAGCAGTGGATTGATGCCGTCCGAGCCGAGATAGCCATTGACGGTCAGGGCGTCCGCGCCGAAGGGCTCACACTCCGTTCCGCCGATCATGCAGGTGCCGAGATGCGCCGAGGCATAGGCCTCCATCGTCGCGCCGATGTCGTTGCGCTTGCCGTCCGTGATGACATACATCCCGCGGAGCTTAGCATAGCGGATCGTGCGCTCCATGGTCTTGACGCCGTGGTGGCCGTACATCTCGTAGTACGCCGCCTGAAGCTTCACCGCCGGCACGATGTCGCAAAGCGCATCAATCAGCATCTGGTTGTAGCGGAAGATCGCCTTGGACGCCGCCTTGAGCGTTTCGCCGTCCTCCTCCAGAAAGCTGCGGCGCAGGTATTCGGGGACATAGTCGAGCTTCGGATCGAGCCCCGCAACGGTCGGGTTCTTCATGCTGATGATCTTGGAAATTAAGGTGTCAAAGGACATGGTAGGCCTCCTCATATTTCGGTTTTATTGTGCGCTCCGCGGACTGACCGCTATTACGCTACTATATTATATCACACAAGTGCCAAACGGTCAAGAGGCGCGTGCGGGCATGAGCAGTTAGGAGTTTTTTGAATGCGGAATGCGGAATGCGGAATGCGGAGTGAGGAGTGAGGAATGAGGAGTTGTTCCATAGCTCTGCTTCCTGCATGGTGCTGCCGGGGAGAAGCGGACATACGGTTCTCGCTCCGCTCCCGGAGAGCTTTAGATCAACGGAACCCGGCACTGCCGGGCGGAGAGCTTTAGATCATTGGCCGCCGGCACTGCCGGCCTGCGCCTCTTGACCGTTTTCGTTTTTTGTGGTATAATACTCCTTGCAGGTCTCCCCTGCTCCATACCCTCTGCCCCAATAGCTCAGATGGATAGAGCGAACGCCTCCTAAGCGTTAGGCCATCGGTTCGACTCCGGTTTGGGGCGTCTATTTCGACGGAAATGCGTGATTTTCGCATTTCCGTCGAATGCTAAATCAGCATAATTCCTGTTAGCGGATCGCTAACAAAGAGTTCTGGAGCATACATATCGGGAGGAGCAACATTGTTATATTTTTTGTCACCTAATTCGAGCGGATTCTGAGAATCTTCCCAAATCTTACCAAAGCTCCGTTTATTCCGTCTGTTTTTTCTGTTCCGGCTGATTGTTTCCTGCATCGGATTTTCCATCCTTTTGCGGGCGCTTGATCTTGGAGAACATGATTGTTTCGAGCTGTTCTGCCACTTTGCGGCGGGCTTTGTTCACGGTTGCAAGGTAAACATTCATGAGCATATCCGGCGTCGAATGTCCCATATCGCCCTGCACCGCTTTCAGATCGTTACCCGACGCTGCCATCTTTGCGGTTGCACCGGAATGGCGCAGGCTGTAGAGATCAACTTTGCGCAGCGTTGCATTCTTGATGAAGCGCTTGAAACGCTTGGTAATCATCTCGTCGGAGATCGGTCTTCCATTCTTCTGGCAAAATACCAGTCCGAAGTCCTGATACACTTCTGCATATTCTTTTTTGTTGAGCTGCTGAATCTCTTTGTGATCCCGAAGCAGCTGCACCAGCGTATCGCGAATATAGACCTCGCGAATGCTGCGGTCCGTCTTTGGCAGCTTCAGAACCTGAACGGTCCGGTTCCCTGCCTGCATCGGCGGAAACTGGAAGTTGATCTTGGTTCCGGTCAGTTTGATCATTTCGATGTTCAGCCGGGCAAGCTCATTCTTGATATACACGGTTGCACCGTTGCAGTCTTCGTCAAACTCGATGCAGTCCCATGTCAATCCCAACATCTCGCCTGTGCGGAGCGTGCAGCCGAACATCATGCTCATCATCGTGAGCAGTTCTGGATCGTCCTCACACTTGTTGATTGCGTTCAGCACTTCCTCATCCGACCATTGTGCGCGCTCGTACTTCTCCATCTTGGGAAGTTCAAGTTCCGCAGCAGGATTGTGTGAGAGAAAGCCCTGCTGCACTGCAAACCGGAATGCGGGACGCAAAATCTTGTGAACCTCGCGCACGGTCCGCGCGCTGATCTTTGCTGCTTCTCCGCCTTTGTGTGAACGAACCGCATCATGATTTGGAAGATCATTGTAGAATTGCTGCAGGAAGTACGGCGTTACCTTCTTGATTGGCACACCGCCAATGAATGGATATATATAGTGTGTCGTGATGTTGATTACGTTCCCGGCAGTATGCGCCTCCCAACCGCCAATGTGCATATGATGGACACGGTAGGCTTCGACTAATTCTCGTACTGTCATAACATCTTCCGGCGCAACTGCTGCATACGGCAGCGGTGTATTCAGCGCTTGAGGCTTCTCATAAATGCGGTTCTCGCGCTCAGCTGCCCGGACATCATCCAGCAGTTCTTTGGCTTCTGCTTCATCCGCACACTGAATCCAGCTTTGATGCGTAATGCCGGCTTCGTCCTTGTAACTCTGGATAATGTAGACTTTCGGCGGACCTTTTTTCAGCTTTACCTTGCGAATCGAGGCCATGTTCACGCTCCTTGCTGCTCGCCAAGCACATAATCGAAGAATGATTGCTTGATGATGCGGTAGGATTTACCGAGTCGGAGCACCTTGAACGGTGCATGATCGGTGAATGCGCGTTCCACCAGCGTATAAGCCGAGGAGAGGCTGATGCCGAGGATGTTAGCGCAGTCCTCTACACGCAGCGTGACGCATTCGTGCTGTTCAGTGGGCATAATTGTCTTTTTCATTGCGTTTCCTCCCTTTTCTTGCTGCGATATCCTCTGTGTTGGTACACGCAGTGATATCATTTCCTTTTGTTTAGCTTACAAACCTCTCAGCAGACGAAAACAAAATTGTATTTATGGATACATTTTTGTATCGCCATTATCATTGTATCACATTTTTTTGATTCTGTCAAGGGGTTTTAGGAGGTTTTTTTGTGTTTGAGTGGCTTTTTTCCAAAAAAACAAGTAGAAAGCATTCTATTGGAGAGAAGATTCGCTCCATTCGGATGCGAAAACAAATCTCAACAGCTGACATTGCAGATGCATGCCAGCTGACAAACGCTGCTATTCGGCACTATGAAAATGATATTCGAGAACCGAAAGAAGACAAGCTTCAGGAGATTGCGGCTGCACTTGGTGTAGATGTATCCGCACTCTATGACCGAAAAATCGAGAGTATCTCGGATATTATGCACATTCTCTTTGAGATCGAGGCTGATGGCTATGTTGTTCCTACGAAATATCCAGTGAATCCGAACAGTTCCCGTACTGCATACGGTGTCCGCACGCTGAACGAGGTGTTGAATGAGGGCATCGAGAAGTGGTGTGAAAAGCGTGAACTATGGGAGACAGAGCAAATTACGGATGATGAATACCGCAATTGGCAGGATGCTTTTCCGAAAGAGTACGAGGTTGAAGTGCATCCGGAGCGCAAAACTGCGCCGCCTGACGGTATGATATCCGACTATCGGCTGCACGCGCTGAACGCTCTGCAACGACTGCGTGCTATTATGATGTACGATATTGAGCAGGTTGACTACACGATTGAGCAGGATCAGGCTGCACAGACCGTGGATTCGTTCAAGACTTTGAAGCTGAACCTGCTGCAAAATCTGGATGATGAGATCGCTGCGCTGTCACAGGAACCGGCTGTCGGGCTGTCCTCAATGAATCAGGACGCAGCAAACGGCACGAAATAATATGAAAGGATCCCGGCAGAGCGTTGCGTCCTGCCGGGATTGCTTTTCTGGAGCCTACTTGATTTCCGCCCCGAATTGTGTTACACTATACATAACACATTGAAAAAGGAGATGACCACCATGAGCGATAACCCGCGGCGTCTGTATGACAATAGTTTTGGGGGATTCCTGCGCGAAGACGAGAACGCAATCCTCGGACTGCTGTGCGATCATTACCACGGTGACGCACGCACAACGACGCGCGAAGCGTGGAAGGGCGAAATCTCGATCATGCGGGAGCTCGTGAGCCGACTGGATCATGATGGCTGGATCATATTTGAGTATGACATTCCGCGGCTCGGCAAGCGCATTGACGTTGTGCTGCTTCTGCGCGGCATCATCTTCTGTCTCGAATTCAAGGTGGGCGAATCGAAGATCCTGGAAGCGGACGTCGATCAGGTGCTTGACTATGCGCTGGACCTCAAAAACTTCCATAAATTCAGTCAGGAGCATATTATTGTTCCGGTTCTGATTGCGACCAAATATAAGAAGGCATCGTCAGTCGTCCAGATGTCCGTGTATGACGATAAAGTCGTGAATCCGCTGGTAACAGGCGAAGCAGGGCTGTTTGATGTGATTTCTGCTGTGCTGCAAAAGTATCCGAATGAGCCCCCAATCGACAGCCGCTGGATCATCAGCCCGTATGCTCCGACACCGACGATCATCGAGGCTGCCAGATCACTGTATGAGAGCCACTCCGTCGAAAATATCACACGACACGAAGCGGATCAGGTGTTCACCGACCGGACGATTACCTATATTCTGGATGTCATCTATGAGAGCAAGGAACAGCAAAAGAAAAGCATCTGTTTTGTGACGGGCGTACCCGGCGCGGGTAAAACGCTGGTCGGTCTGGACGTTGCGATCAAGCAGACCTATCAGGGGCATGCCGAACCGGTCGAGGATGAAGGCGCCGTGTATCTTTCAGGCAACGGTCCGCTTGTTGCGGTGCTGACGGAAGCACTCGCAAGAGATAACTATGAACGATGCCGCGAACAGAATATCAAGAAGAACAAGACGGATTCCCGCCGTGAAGTCGGCAAATCCATTCAGATGATTCACCGGTACCGCGACAATATGCTTGCGAAGATCAAGAATCCGGTCGTTGACGGAATCCTTGAAATAGATCCGGAGAAGGCTGTGAAGATGGAAAAAGCCGGATTCGGTGAGGTAGAGCATGTAGCAATCTTCGACGAAGCGCAGCGCTCATGGACGCATAAACGTCTGGCTGATTATCTGAAACGCGGCGGTACATACGGCAATAAGCTGAAAGTGCCGAACTTTCCGATGTCGGAGGCTGCCTTTCTGATCTGGTCGCTCGACCAGCGCGAGGACTGGGCAACAATCATCTGTCTGGTCGGCGGCGGCCAGGAAATCAACACTGGAGAAGCCGGTATCTTGGAATGGATCAAGGCACTGAATGAGATGTTCCCGCATTGGAACGTGTATATCTCACCGAAGCTGACCGATGCAGAGTACGCCGAAGGCAAGGTGAACGAACTGCTGAAAGATAATCCCAACGTCACCTATTCCGAAAGCCTGCATCTGGCTGTTTCGCTGCGGTCCTATCGTGCGGAAAAGCTGTCAGCATTCGTTCATGCGCTGCTGTCCTTTGATGATTCCGCAGCGGCGCTGTATCAGGAGATCAGAGACAAGTATCCGATCGTACTGACGCGGGATATGGCAACGGCGCGCAGATGGCTGCATGAAAAGGTGCGCGGCACAGAGCGCACCGGCGTTCTTGTAACAAAGGAATCCGCGAGATTCAAGCCGCTGGCTGTTCATATCCTGCCATCCGGTGACGAAAATGCCATTCACTGGTTCCTTGAGGACAAATCCGATACCCGATCGTCGAATTATCTGGAGGATGCCGCCACTGAGATTCAGGTGCAGGGCTTGGAACTGGACTACACCTGTCTGCTCTGGGATGCAGATATGCGCTGCGATCAAGGCAAATGGCGATTCTATACATTCAACGGCAACACAAAATGGAACGAACTGACCGGCAGCAGTGAGAGCAGGCAGGAGCGAATCAAGTATATGCTGAATGGATACCGTGTTCTGCTCACGAGAGCCAGAGCCGGCATGGTGATCTGTGTTCCCGCCGGAAATCCGAACAAAAACCCGAGCGGCTTCTGGGAGGACAGCACCCGCTTGCCGGAATACTATGACGGAACTTATCAGTATCTGAAAAGCCTTGGGCTTGAAGAAATATGACGTCTTCTTCTATTCATTTGACACAATCAAAAATATATGGTATAATACTTCTGATATCAAAAAGCGAAAGCTTTTGTAAGGGTGGCGTTATGACGTCGCCCTTATTATCTTTATATGACATGCAGCCTTTTCAGATAGCGCTGGAAAAGAAGACGGTCGGGGAAAACTGCGATTTCGTGATAATACGCCTCTGAGAACTATGCGATTTCGTGATTAAAACTCTTGTCGGATCGGTAACTCTTCCTACAAAACAACATAAATCAGGTGATACCATGAAAATAATCAAAGTGGTTGCAGCCGTGATATGCGACTCTATCCAAAGTAAAACGCGCATATTTGCCACTGCAAGAGGATACGGCGCGTTCAAAGGTCAATGGGAATTCCCCGGCGGAAAGATTGAATCCGGCGAAACGCCTCAGCAGGCATTGGCAAGAGAGATCCGTGAGGAGCTTGACACCACAATCAGAATCGGCGAGCTGATCGAGACCGTCGAATATGATTATCCGGATTTTCACTTATCTATGGACTGTTTCTGGTGTGAGGTCGTCGAAGGAAATCTGGTGCTGCTGGAAGCGCAGGAGGCACGCTGGCTCACAAAGCAGGAACTCGGCAACGTGAAATGGCTGCCGGCGGATCTGGGGCTGATTGACCGGATTCGTGAGCAGATGCGCTAATATGATGAACTAGGATAATAAACAAAGCACTGAACTCAAACGAGTTCAGTGCTTTTCTCCTATGCGCCGATCCGTTCTCCTAAAACCATCCTTGTTTTAGGAGAAAACAGGTTTTCTGTCCTGTGCCGCTTCTTCACAGCTTCCGTCCTGTTTCATCTGTACGACAAACTCCGGATGATTTCCCTCCATGACGTAGATAAGGAAATCGTCTATCAGCATCACAGCAGCGTTCAAGTGAATTCCGAAATGATGCATTTCATTTGCCGTTCGATATCGGAAATGATGCATAAACCATTATTTTGAAGTTCCAAAATGATGCAAAAATTATGCCATACGCCATCGAAAATGATGCATAGCCTCTTGCTTTTTCGGATAGAATATGGTATACTAAGCATAGAAGGCCAATATCGGAGGTACTGCCATGCTGAAAAGAAAGATTTATCAGGAGCTGCTGCACTGGAAAAGTCATAGAAAAGACGAATGCCTGCTCATCAAAGGCGCTCGCCAAATTGGAAAGACCTATATCGTGCGCCTGTTTGGTGAACAGGAATACGAGAGCTATATCGAAATGAACTTTCTGAAGAATCCTAATCTGCGGGAGATTTTCACAGGAGATCTCAGCAGCACGGAGATTTGGAAACGCATGACAGCGTATCTGCCGGGCGTCAAACTGATCGAAGGCAAAACGCTGATCTTCCTTGACGAAATCCAGAAATGTGCGAAGGCGCGCATGGCTATGAAGTTCCTTGCTGAGGACAGACGCTTTGATGTGATCGCGTCCGGTTCGCTGCTCGGTCTGCACTATGGACAGGACGCTGACGATGAGGTGGAGGAGGTTGAGTCGATTCCGGTCGGCTATGAGCATCCGCTCATCATGCACTCACTGGATTTTGAAGAATTCCTATGGGCAAATCGCTACGGCGAGGATGCTGTCAGCTATCTGCGCACGTTTTACGATTCCCGAACAAAAGTGCCGAACGGCATTCACGAAAAATATACACAGCTTTTCCGGGAATACGCAGTTGTCGGCGGAATGCCCGAAGTTGTGCAGGCTTTTGTCGAACATCAGGATTTCGGAGAGGTGCAGGAGATTCAGGAGAAGATTCTCGCCTCCTATGACGATGATATTTCCAATCACGCAAAAGGCGCGGAAAAGGTCAAGGTGCGTGCAGTCTACGCAAGTCTGCCGCGCCAGCTTGCGCGTGAATATCGGAAATTCAAGTTCTCTGAGGTTGAAAAAAGAGCAAATGCACGAAAATACGGCGACAGCATCACATGGCTTGTTGACGCAAACCTTGTTCATCTCTGCCGGAATGTGCATGAGCCGTATCTGCCACTGACCGCAAATGCGATGGACGATGAATTCAAGGTCTATGTGCATGATACGGGGCTGTTGCTGGCACAGTATGGTTTTCAGACCAAACTGGCGATGCTGAACGGCACATTGCTCGGCAATGCGAAAGGCGGCATCTATGAGAACCTGATCGGGGATATGCTAATCAAACGCGGCTATAAGCTGCATTATTATAAGGCCAGCGATTCCACGCTGGAACTGGAATTCCTGATTGAGAAGGACGGCGGCATTGTGCCGGTCGAGGTCAAAGCCGGCAACACTTCTACCAAATCGCTGAATCGGTTTATAGAAACCTATCATCCTGCCGCAGCCTATAAGCTGATTGACGGTAATGTCGGAGAAGCTGACGGCAAGATCACGCTGCCGCATTATCTTGCAATGTTTATCTGAGGTTATGAATGATCAATATTCAGTATACTACTGGTTTACTTGACATTTCTATCGTAACGTGATATAATGACTTACCAGAGGGCAAAGCGCCATAATTCTAACAAAAGAAAGGGTGAAAACAATGAACGCTATCATGAACAAGCGCAAAGCAATGTCCACAGACATTTGGAATTCTGATAACCAGCAGTCAAGCTATAATCTTGATAAAGAAGATAATAGCTTAATTATGCTGCGCACAAGACATAAGTATGCTTGTTCAGTTGCCCAGGCAGAGTGAGCAGAGATAGTGCCTCATTGTAAGCCGCCATCTTCTGATAGAACAGAGCCGTCTGTGTGCAGTATGAAAGCGCACGCAGACGGTTCATTTTATTCTATCAGAAAGGTGGTTTTTCTTATGTCCGCAGCACCTCCGAAGATCGACGCAATCGCAACAGGCGCGAACATCAGAGCTTTGATCAAAAACAAAGGGCTCAAGGTTTCTGATGTGCAAACGATATTCGGATTCAATACACCGCAAGCGATCTTCAAATGGATGAGAGGAGACGCTTTGCCATCTATCGACAACATCGTCATATTGGCACATATACTTGATGTGACCATTGATAAGATCATTATTACCAATTAAATGTTCCTGCCTATATCAGGCGGAAACCACAATAACACTATAACCTCCGTTCTCATACACAAATCGATTTGAAGCGGAAACCTCCGCTTTTCCATATTATATCACAAGCCCATAGAAAAAGTCAACCGAGAGGAGCTGAGCACATGGGTATTATCAGCAGACTGTTCCGGTCACGGGGCAAGCCGAAGGACAGCTGCGACGGCTTGCGCGTGAAGCTTGAACTGGAAAAGAAAGACGAAAGAACCCTGACGGCAGTGATGCTATCAGGCTTTCATGATCGAAAAAACGGGATTTGCAGCATTATCGGCTACCGCCGGCATATTCCCCGCAATTGATATCCAACACGGTTCTTTCCGGATCTATCAGAGCGTTTTCATATTGAACGGTCCATTGCGGCTCCATCTGTATTTTACCGCTTTCATCGATACTGTCTATCGTATCTCCGCTTTTGATCGGAAAGTCATTGTCAAGCTGTAAACTTGCGATATTATATACATAGTTTACAACGCAGTTGGGATCCAGCCCCTTAAAATGAACCTGTACATCAGCTCCGCCAAACACAAAAAAGCCTAGTGAATCAACCACCATTTCATCCGCGTCAGAAACATTAAAAAATCTGACGTTCATAAAAAGATGTATAAAACGTGCTGCCAAGCTGAACTTCTTCTGTTCCTCAAACATCTCCGGTGTAATCAGTTTGCCGCTCTGCGGTGCATATATACCGATACATTCGGGATAGCATTCAAGCGCTGCCTCAACCTGTGACAGCATGATTTCCGCCTGTTCCTTATAAGGAAGCGCAGCACCGAGCATTGTATTTACCAGAACAGTATATTTGCATTCGTCGATCAGCTTACCTGCATCCGGAACATCCCAGAGCTGACTGCGTTTCATTTCATCCAGTTCGATGCCCGAACCGGAATCAGATGCTAAAAAAGCAGCCATAACCGGAACACCATCCGGCTTGTCCTGTAAAATCACTTTATGCCCCGGAAGAGGAAACATAAACATATCGCCGCTGCTCTCCTTCGCGGTTTCCGCATAGGGCACATCACCCAGATCACCAAACCGCTTCTCCAACGCATTTCTGAACTGTTCTGTTGTCGGTGATTCGGGCTTATTTTTGAACAGCAGCTGGATCATCATAATTTCGATTTTGTTTTCCATTGTATACCTCCATTATATTGATTTTCTGCTTCCGCTATAATCATTTTTCCTTACTATGATTATACAGCGTATCCGCCGGTATGTCAATATCCGAAAATGCTGTAATATGCACGAATCGCTGCTTTCAGACGCCGGTTTGCACGCTATAAATCATCATTTCAGCACTTTCACGCTATCTTTCAGCAAAAAGATAGTGTGAAAGTTCAATGCTGAACCTTGTACTGCGTCAAGGCGTTTTCACCGCGACCAAGACCTTCTCCCGCATCACCGCACCTATCTATATAGCAGTCGCAGGTAAATTTCCACGAGTGGTATGCGTCCAGATCTTCTGGCGGTGTGTTCAGCGTTCCTTGTCATTTTGGCAAATTTCGAAATGATGCATTTTCTTTGCTGTTCGATTTCGAAAATGATGCATAAACAGCGGTTTTCGCGTGTTTCCGCTTTTCCTTTTGACCTCCGGCACATTCTGCGTCCGTACACGCGCCGTTTTGCTGCCGGAATTTTTTTTGAAAAATGCTTGACATTGACGCAGCGTCAAGTGCTATAATGTGATCGGGTGATGTTCATGAACGAGACCAGACATATCAGCGAGGTGTGCAGAAAGCTTGGCACGACCTCGCGCACAATCCGTTACTACGAGCAGCTCAGCCTGCTCCGTACCGTCCGTGAGAGCCGCAGCGCCCCGCGCAGGCTCGACGCCGAAAACATCGAAAAGCTGCGGAAAATCCTGTTTCTGCGGAAGATCGGGCTGTCGCTTGAGGAGATTACGGAGATCGTGCGGGACGGCACCGACGCGGCAGAGCTGCTCCGGACAAAGGCAAATGTGATTTACGCGGAGATCACCGTGCTGCGGCAGCGGATCCGGCTGCTGGAAAAGGTCACGAAGGCTGCGGAAAACGGCGATGACATCTATTCCGTGGAGCTGGCGCAGGACTTTTCGGCGGAGGACGCTGTGCGAGCAAGGCTTGCGATGAAGTGCATACAGTGTATGCTGGAGCGCCGGTTTGCGGATATGCTTCCGCTTCTGGATGCGCGGATACGGCATATTTTCACGCCGGAAACGGTCTCGATGGCATGGGAAAGATTTTGCAGAGACAGCGGCGCATTCCGGGAAACCGGAAAGCAGTCTGCGGAAGGAAATGTCATCACGACGCTGCTTCATTTTGAAAAGATCAGCGGAGTCGTGAAAATTGCCTTTGAAGAAGAACGCATTGCGGGGATCATACTGGAATACTGGAACGGGAAGGAGCAACCTTATGTTTAATCAGAATGTACTGGAGCAGATTGATGTCACATATCACAGCAGCATCCGCATCGGCGGAGAGAAGGTCATATACATTGATCCGCTGCACATTTCCGGCGCGCCGCATGACGCAGACCTGATTCTGTTCACGCATCCGCACTTCGACCACTTTTCGCCGCGGGACGCGAAAAAGCTGATGAAGGAGAGCACGGTGATCGCGGCACCGAAGTGCATGGCGTTCATGATTCTTCTGACGCTGCAAAAAAAGAGCGTCGCGCTGAAGCCGGGCGAAAGTACGGAGCTTGCGGGCATTCCGGTCAGGACGGTCGCGGCGTATAACAGGATCAAGCCGAATCACATGAAGCTGATGAAATGGCTCGGCTACATTCTGACGGTCGGGGAAACGGAGATCTATGTCTCCGGCGACACCGATGTGACGGACGAAAGCCGTGCGGTCTCCTGCGATATTGCGCTGCTGCCAATCGGCGGGAAATACACCATGAATCCGGAGCAGGCCGCACTGCTTGCGAACACGATCGCGCCGCATACGGTGATTCCGGTGCATTACGGCAGGCTGCTGGGCGGCACGGAGGCCCCGGAACGCTTCCGCAGCGCGCTGAATCCGGGCATTCAGGCGGATATCCGCCCCGCGGTTTACAGCAATGTCCTCATCCCGATGTATATCAGGGCTGCGCTGACGGGACTGCTGGCGGCGGCGGTGTTCACGGTATTGTATCTGAAGCTCAGAGGGCTGCACTGAACGGCTTTTTTGAGACGATGTGCAATCTGCGTTCCGGAACAGCCCGCGGAATCCGTGCCGTTTCCGCTGCGGATCCATGAAAATGAAAAAAATACGGGAATCTTGCACGGAAAGTATTGACAAAAATCATAATTTGTGAGATAATAAGAACGGTGTTATAAGTGTATTGCTTATGACGGAAATCCAATCGAAAGTGAGGTGAGAAACAAATGGTGTGGTTCGTCATCGGATTTGTAGGCGGCTGTGCAGTGATGTATGCAACATGGAAGGCCTGCGGTATGTAATTTTTACAAAAGCTGCTTCCGTGTCCTGCGGAAGCGCCCAGCCTGTCGGAAAAGTCTAGCCGTCGCTAGGCTTTTTCGCGTATATACAGACTTTTCGGGCGGCCCTGCGATCTCATCATCGCAGATTCCCGAAAACCGGATTCATGGCAGACCGGTCATCCGGCGCGGTCGGAAAGGAGCAGACGATGCGTTACAATCCGGACGATCTCAACTGGATCTATGATTCCAGGCAGTATCTCACCGCCGATGAAGAGCGCGGCCTGATCGCGGAGCAGCGGCAGCAGCAGATTTCCGACGGCCTCCGAAAGCTCCGGCCGAAGAATCTTGCGGCCACGCCCCTGCAGACGGGTTTGGGCTTTCTTGCGCTGCTCCTGTTCATCGGGCTCATCGCCGGCTTTGTCATCGCGCTGAAAAAGGGGCATCCCGCAATCGGCATCATGCTGTTCGGCAGCCTGTTTCTGATCGGCGGCCTGATGATGCTGGTCAGCGGAAAGGCCGAAAGCGATCATTCCAACGATACCGCGCTCGGCACACGCGCATTCGGGCTGCTGTTTGCCGTGATCGGGCTGCTGCCCTTCGTCTCCGCGGCGCTGATTCCCGTGATCGGGCCGGCGCGGGCGCTGATCGGTGCGGTCGGCGCCGCATTTGCGTGGGCCGGGCTGTTCTTCTCCTTCGATCTCGTCCGGCAGATGCTCCGCGCACGCCTGCTTTACGGTGAGGCGGTTCCGGCACGGTGCATCGGCTATGCAAGAAGCGTGCACCACAGCAAAAATTCGCCCTCGCACCTGCGGACGCATGAGATTTTTGAATATGAATACAACGGCGAAATGTATCAGGCAATCAATCCCGTGAGCTCCGGCCGCGATGCGATGATGCCGGTCGGAGAGCCGGTCGAAGTCCGCATTCACCCGAAAAGGCCGGACGAACCGGTTTATGCTGAGGACGGCCGTTCTCCCGTCAGCTCGTCGGTTGCCGTGCTCGTGTTTTTTTCGCTCTTTGTGGCCGTCGGCATCGGGCTGATTTTGTTTGCCGCATTCGGCAGGGTGGACGATTCGGATTTCAAGGTCTATAACCGGCTGTCTCCGGGCGCCTCGCAGAGCACGACGGAGAATGGAAAACACGCGCTGACGGATGCGGTCATTCAGTCGCAGCTCGGCAAGCCGGAAACAGAATGGAACATTACAAAGTACAGAGTCACAGACAGGTATCAGGACGAGAAATACGGCTATGTGATCGTGTATTCGGACGGATCGCGGCACCGGGCGTCGAAGGAGGCCTGGGACTGCTACGAAACCGGGATGGTGTTCTATCAGATCACGGACGCGGAGACGGGGAAATACCTCAGCGCATACAACTGTGAGAGCTGGGAGTACACCGGAGAACACACGCTTGCAGACTGCACCGGCAGCAGTGACTCCGGCGGGCTTTCGTGAGCTGCCGGAGCGCACAATCATCAAAAAGGGACGCCCCTGCTGCGGAGCGTCCCCTTTTTTTGCACAGGAGAGCAGACCGTCCTCCTGCGGAATTCTTTGGTCAGTCCTCGTCCGGATATACCGGCAGCGTCCGGAAAGAGCCCGCCAGATACGAGATCAGCACCGTCAGGTCGTCTGCGTTCAGCTTGTCCGGATCATCCGATCCGATGTAGCAGTTCGCGTAAACCTTGCCGACGGCCGTCACCGTAACATCATCCTCTGCGAGATACCGCGCCAGCAGAATCGCGTCGCCGATTCCGACGCTGCCGCTGCAGTCCACATCGCCGATGAGCGGCTGCTCCGGCTGCTGTGCGGTCGTGTCCTCCGTCACGGTCGTGGTCTCCGGTTCCGTCGTTTCGGTGCCGGGCTGAACCGTTTCGAGGTCGATGAACGGAATATTGTACTCCTGCGCGTAAATCTGTGCCTTTGTTCCGCGGTAGCCCCGGATTGTCAGATCCGGGCTGTCTGTCAGCGCGCTATAAGAGATGCTGTCTACGCTCCGCGGAATGGTGATACTGCTCAGCTTCGGGCAGTTGTCAAAGGCATTGTCGCTGATCGTCCTGACGCCCTCCTCCAGAACAACCGATTCCAGTCTTAAGCAGTTCGAGAAGGCGTAGCGGTCGATATATGTCACACTTCCGGGAACCGTGACTTCCCTCAGAGCGTAACAGCAGCAGAAGGCATTGTACGGAATACTCTCTCTGACAATCGACGGAATGCGGACCGTCTTGAGCTTTGTGCAGCCGTAGAAGACATTGTCTCCGAGCGTCAGGTTCCAGCCCCACGGAAGCTCGACAGAAGTCAGGCCGGTGCAGCTCTCAAAGGCGGACGCGCCGATCTCTGAAACGGTTTCCGGAATTGTGACGCTGGTCAGGCCGTAGCAGCCGAAGAAGGCGGACGCGCCAATCATCCGGATGTAGTCCGGAATGACAGCTTCGCCCTCGAATTTCCGCGGGCAGAACAGCAGAACGCCATGTTCGTTGTCGCAAAGCATTCCGTTCACGAAAGCGAAGGTCTTGTTGCCCTCAGCGACTGCGACGGTTTCCAGTTTTATGCAGCCGGAGAGCGCCCTCACAGAAAGCACCCGGAGCTTTTCCGGGATGTTGAACTCCTTCAGCTCCTCGCAGTCCGAAAACGCAAAATCGTGGATTTCAATTACGCTGTCCGGAATCGTGACCGACTCGAGCGCCGAGCAGCTTTCCAGCAGCCACCTTGGCACGACGGTCAGTCCCGCCGGCAGCTTGATGCTTTTCAGTGACTGGCAACTGCAAAAGGCTCTCTCGCCGATCTCTTTGACACTGTCCGGAACTGTGACGGCGGTCAGCTTCGTGCAGCCGTAGAATGCAGTGTCGCCGATATAGGTCACACTGTCCGGAATCGTGACGGCGGTCATCTCAGAGCACGAAAAGGCGCCGTCGCAGATCTGTGTCACGCCGTCCGGAATGACGACCTCGCCCTTTGCGCGTCTGCCGTTGATGAGCAGACCGTTGACGATGACCAGATCAGAGTCCTCTTTCTGCTTTGTAAGCCAGGGGGTTCCGTAAAAGGCGTCCTCTCCGATGATGGTGATGCTTTCCGGGAATGTGATGTCTTCCAGACTGCTGCAATAGGAGAATGCCCTGGCCTGAATCGTATTCAGCCCCTCCGAAAGCGTGAGCTTTTTGAGAGAAGCACAGTCGGAAAACGCCATTTCACCGATGATTTCCACGCTTGCCGGAATCGTGACGCTGCTGAGGTCTGTGAGTCCGGCAAAGGCATATGCCCCGATGACGGTCACGCCCTCGCCGATCGTCAGCTCCTTGATGCTGATGCAATCCGAAAAAATATGCTGGCCGATTTCCTCGACACTGCCCGGAATGCGGACCGCGGTGAGCTTTGTGCCGGCAAAGGTGTAGTTGCCGAGGCTTGTCAGGCTGTCCGGCAGATCGGCCTCAGAGAGCGAGGTGCATCCGTCAAAGGCGCAGTTCCCGATGCTTTTCAGCCCGTCTGGCAGGTTCAGTCCGGTGAGAGCCTTGCATCCGTAAAAGGCATAGCCGTTGATCTCGGAAACAGATTCCGGCAACGTAATCTCACTGAGCTTTTCGCATTCCCTGAACAGCGACGCGCCGATGCTCGTCAGACCGGACGGGAGCTTGGCGGTTTTCAGATTGGCACACCCTTCAAACACGGCGTTTCCGAGGGATGTCACGCTGTCCGGCAGACTGATTTCCGTCAAGGCGGCGCGGTAAAACGCACCGTAGCCGATGTTTGTGACGCTGTCGGGAATGCTGATCTTTTTCAGTGAGCAGTTGAAAAACGCACTCGCCCCGATGTCGGTAATGCTGTCCGGCAGGATGACCTCCGTCACCCAGCCGATGCCGTTAAAAGCGTTTTCCCCGATGACGGTGACTGGCTTGCCGTCGAATTCGTCCGGAACCGTGATGACACTATTCCCGCCGGGATCCTCTCCGGCATACAAGGCCAGTGTGGAGGTTTCGCCGTCCTCGTTGACCGCATACAGGAAGTCGCCGGAGGCAATCCAATCCTCGTAATAGTCCTCGTCGTAAGAATCCTCGTCGTAAGAATCCTCAAAATCTTCTGCAAGCACGGTGCTTTGCAGGGAGGCGGGGAACAGCCCGCCGGTGAAGGACAGCAGCACGGCCACGGCCGCGGCCAGAGTTTTCGTTCGCTTCATAAAATCCCATCCTTTCTGCGTGGCACAAGCGCCGCTTTTCTGTATAGCTTCATTATAACACGCCTTTTGCAAAAAAGCAAGTATTTTGTGTAAAATTGCGGAAGAAACCGCCGGACTCTGACGGAGCGCGGAACCGCCGGACGGGCAGGACGAAGAAAAAATGGTGCGCGGCTTGCTTTTTGCCTGAAAATATGGTATAATAAACAGGAATGTGCAAACTGACAGATCTGAGAAGGGAGCCGCTTTATGCCAAGATTTTTTGAGGATTCCTTTTCGCCGGAGCATCCGGTTCTGACCGGCGCCCATGTCCGGCACATCGGTTTTTCGCTGCGGATGCGTCCGTCCGAAGCCCTGACCGTCAACGCCTGCGGCACCGACTATCACTGCGAGATCACCGAAATCACCGCGGACGAAATCCGGCTGCGCGTGCTGTCCGCAGAGCCCTGCGCCGCAGAGCCCTCTGTGCAGGTGACGCTCTTTCAGGCGCTTCCGAAGTCGGACAAGCTCGAACTGATTATCCAGAAGGCGGTCGAGCTCGGCGTGACCGAGATCGTACCCGTCCTGACGCGCCGCTGCATCGCCAGAATGTCTGCGGGCGACTTTCAGAAAAAACTGCCGCGTCTGCAAAAAATCGCACAGGCCGCGGCGCAGCAGTCCGGCAGGGGCATCATCCCACCCGTCGCGCCGCTGCATACTTTGACTGAGGCAGCCGGGCGGCTCGCATCTCTCGATGTCCCGCTCGTGCTTTACGAAAATACGAGGCAGGGCAGCATCTCCTTTTCCGCCGTGAACCCTGCCGCGAAGAGCTACGGCATTTTTGTCGGCAGCGAGGGCGGATTTGACAGCGGGGAAATTGACGAACTGACTGAAAAGGGCGTGCAGCCCGTCTGGCTCGGGAACCGGATTCTCCGGTGTGAGACCGCGCCGCTGACTGCTCTGTCTGTCCTGATGTTCCGCACCGGAAATCTCGGCTGACAGCGCCGCAGAAACAAAGAGTTTACACGAGGATCCGGAAGCGGGGGGCATCCGGATCGGGGAGGCGACCGCATGATTTATGTCATGAGCGATATTCACGGCTGCCATGATCTGTTCCGGCAGATGTGTGCGAAGATCGGATTCTCCGAGGAGGACGATCTTTACATCCTCGGCGATTTCATCGACCGCGGAGACACGCCGATTCCGCTGATGCTGGACTGCATGGACCGCATCAATGTCTATCCGCTGCTGGGAAATCACGAGGCGGTGATGCTGCAATGCGTGACCGGCCTGCCGGCAGAAGCGACCTTTGACACCGTCGCGGACTGCTACACGGAGGAGGGACTGGCAGTTTTTTCCGCATGGATGCAGAACGGCGGTGCCGTGACGCTCTCGCAGTATCTGGAGCTGCCGCAGGAGCAGCGCATGGAGCTGCTGGACTATATGAAGGAATTCCGGCTCTACGAGGAGCTGACCATGCCGGACGGCCGGCAGTTTGTCATGACGCACAGCGGCATTGAGGGCTTTCATCCCGCCCTGCCGCTCGATGCCTACGATCCGGACGCGCTGCTCAACGCCCGTCCGCAGCAGTCCGACCGGTTCTATGAGGACAAAATGCTGATTTTCGGCCACACGCCGACGCTGACCTATCCGCAGCTTCACGGCCGCGCCGAGGTACTGATTACGGATACCTACATCAACATCGACTGCGGTGCGGTGTTCCGCGAGGCGGGCGGCAAGCTCGCCTGCCTGCGGCTGGATGATATGGAAGTGTTTTATGTCTGAAAACGGAAAAGCAAAGCGGCAGCTCGGTGTGCTCGATCTGGCACACCGCTGGCTGACCGAACGGGTAAGCCCCGGCGATCTCTGCATCGACGCGACCTGCGGCAGAGGAAATGATACAAAATTGCTCTGCACCCTGACCGGAGATGCGGGCCGCGTGATCGGCTTTGATGTGCAGAGCGAGGCAATCGAAAGCACGGCGGCGCTGTTGGCGGAACACGGTCTGCGGGCGGAGCTGCATCTGGACAGTCACGCCAACATGGAGCAGTATGCGGCGGCGGGGACGGTATCGTGCATCGTATTCAATTTCGGATGGCTCCCGCGCGGGAGCCATGAGATTTTCACGCAGGCGGAATCAAGCCTTGCGGCGCTGAACGCCGGGCTGCGTCTGCTGAAAACAGGCGGCGCGCTGGTGCTTTGTGTGTATTACGGGGGCGTCAACGGCTTTTCGGAGCGGGACGCGCTGCTGCGGTATTTTGCGGGGCTGGACAGCCGGTATTACACCGTATTGCAGTGCCAGTTTCCGAACCGCACGGGCTGCCCGCCGTTCGCAGTGCTGATTACCAAGGACGCAGAGCCGTAATACGGAAATGCGGAAGATGAAAGTCAGAGGTCCGGACAGGAATCCGGCGTGACGGGCCGGTGCGGAGCCTGCGTTCCGCATTTCTCTTCCACCCACTCCCCGATTGCCCGCAAAACTTCTATGCACTTGAGCCGGATCTCGTAACGCTCCGGTTCCTCCGCCATTTCACACGCCTCCGCCGGCAACTCCTCCGCCAGCTCCCTCAGCTGCGCCTCCCCTGCCGCCGGCAGACACAGCCCCGGATACATCACACACCACCAGTTCTGCCCCTCGCCGCTCCCGATCTGTACCGTCAGCGACCGGTACCGCCCCGCCGGCAGCGTCACACGGCCGTATCGCCGCGCCGGAAACTCCGCTGTGCCAAGCGTCGCCCGTACCCCGTCGCTGCACCCGTCCTCCCGCAGTACCGCTGCCGCCGTCTGCTCGATCTGCGGCAGCTTTTCTGTCAGTACCGCATAGCACTCCCCTGCCCCCTCGCAGCCCGTCAGCCACTCCGACGACGCCTCCAGCAGCGCGTCCCGTACCCGGAGCTTCTTCGTCTGATCCTCCAGACTGTCCGAGTCCGCCAGGATGTGCAGCCGGATCACCCCCTGCTCCAGCGTCCGCAGCGTCCGTTCCGTCCGGTGCAGATTCAGTGCCGCCGTCAGCAGCGCCAGAACCGCCAGCAGCTTCAGAAACCGTTTCATACAATGTCCTCCCTTTCTTTGATATCCACAGTATGCTCCGGCATTGGCAGTTTTATACAGTTTTTTTTGCGGCAGTTCCCCCGGACTTTCACCGCCCGCCGTTTTTCCGGACAATCCGGCGAAAAGCTCTTGCTTTTTGTTCCGAAATCGTGTATAATAATCTGTGGTGTGATTCACCGCGCTGCGGCACTGCCGCGGGCAATTTACATACAGGAGGAATAAACAATGCTGGTATCTGCAAAAGAGATGCTGAACAAGGCAAGAGACGGCCACTATGCGGTCGGTCAGTTCAACATCAACAACCTCGAATGGACCAAGGCGATCCTGCTGACTGCGCAGGAGCTGAATTCTCCGGTCATCCTCGGTGTTTCTGAGGGCGCGGGCAAGTATATGTGCGGCTTCAAGACCGTCGTCGGCATGGTCAAGGGCATGATCGAGTGCCTGGGCATCACCGTTCCGGTCGCGCTGCACCTCGACCACGGCACCTTCGAGGGCGCAAAGGCCTGCATCAACGCAGGATTCTCGTCGATCATGTTCGACGGCTCCCACTACCCGATCGAGGAGAACATCGCAAAGACGACCGCTCTGGTCAATACCTGCGATGTGCTCGGTATCTCGCTGGAGGCTGAGGTCGGTTCGATCGGCGGCGAAGAGGACGGCGTCATCGGCAGAGGCGAGTGTGCAGATCCGGACGAGTGCAAGATGGTCGCGGATCTCGGCGTCACCATGCTGGCTGCCGGCATCGGCAATATCCACGGCAAGTATCCGGAGAACTGGGAGGGCCTGAGCTTCGATACGCTGGAGGCCATTAAGGCAAAGACCGGCGATATGCCGCTCGTGCTGCACGGCGGCACCGGTATCCCGGACGACATGATCAAGAAGGCGATCTCTCTGGGCGTCGCAAAGATCAATGTCAACACCGAGTGCCAGTGGGCATTCCAGGAGGCTACCCGTGCTTACATCGAGGCCGGCAAGGACCTGCAGGGCAAGGGCTTCGATCCGCGCAAGCTGCTCGCTCCGGGCTATGAGGCCATCAAGGCAAAGGTCAAGGAGAAGATGGAGCTGTTCGGTTCCGTCGGCAAGGCCTGATTCGCAACAGATTCAGCAGAGGGCAGATGCTTCGTTCCGGAGCGTCTGCCCCCTTTTTTGCGCAGTGAACAGCGACCCCGTCCGCAGGTGAAAAAAATTGCTTTGTTGATTTGTATATAAACGGTTGTCAAAAAAAGACATAGGTTTATCATGTTTTTTCAGTCCTTAATTGATTTTCCGCAATCTATGACTTGCGGACTATCATAAAATATGTTATACTTGCCATGGTGCAAATCGCACCGGAAGGAGGATATTGTGATGAAATTCAAGAAAGTCACAGCCGTTCTGCTCAGCGCAGCCACTCTGGCAGCAGCCCCGTCGCTGCCGGCCGCAAATGGCATCTGGCAGAACACAGCCATCACTGCCGAAGCAGCAGACACAATCATCGCGCAGTTCTCGCAGAATAACCTCAGCTACCAGATCTGCAGAACCAGCTCCGGCTCGACCTACGCTGCGGTCTCGAACTGCTCCGGCAATCTGACCAGCGCGTCCATTCCCGCGACGGTGACCTATCAGGGCACTTCCTACCCCGTCACGAGAATCAAGGCGTATGCCTTCTGGGGCTCGACCATCCAGGCGGTTGCCTTCAACAGCACGAACCTCACCATCGAGACCAACAGCTTCTGCCAGACCTCGCGCCTGAGCACGATGGCCGCACAGAGCTCCGTGCAGAACCTCACGATTGAGCAGGATGCCTTCAAGAGCTCCAGCATTCAGACCTTCAGCTGCTACGCCAGAAACTGCACAATCAACGGTCTGGCCTTTGAAAATTCCAAGCTGTATTCGATCACATTCGGCACGCAGGTGCAGTCGGTTGTGCTCGGCAGTGAGGCGCTGGCGGACACTCCAAAGCTCACAAAGGTGATCTTCAACAACTACAATGTCAGTGTGACGCTCGGCAGCTCTGCGTTCAGGAATTCTGCCGTGCGCGATCTCTCGCTGCCGGCTTCGGTCACCAGCATCCCGTCGAACTGCTTTGAAAACTGCTCCAACCTCGTGAACCTCAGCCTGCCCTCGACGCTCACCACAATCGGCTATTACGCCTTCAAAAACGCGGTGCTGCCGTCTGCGCTGTCCATTCCGGCTGCCACGACGAACATCAATTCCACCGCGTTTTCTTATGTAAAGGGCGTTTCCGCCTACTATGTGAGCTCCGGCAACACGGCGTTCAAGTCCGTCAACGGCGTCATCTTCAAAAAGGACGGCAAGACGCTCTGCGCCTACCCCGCAAACAAGTCTGACACGACCTACACCAGCACCTGTACCAGCCTCTGGGAGGGCTCGATCTCCAATACGAAGTACCTGAAGACGCTCAACCTGCCGAACTTCAGCTGCTCCTATTCGCTCAACGCCGCGCTCCCGGACAACACCGCGCTGGAAGCCGTGAATGTGAAGTCCTCGGAATCCAGCAAGACTGCGCAGCAGATCATCAGCGCATACAGCGGCCTGTTCACGAATTCCAAGCTCAATTCCTTCAACGGCCAGCTGATTATCACCAACCTGGGCAGCAACGCACACCCGCAGTACAGCTCCAAGTTCAATGACTACATCATGGCGAACTTTGAGAAGCACTCTAACCGCTCCTTCGTCCAGATGTATGTGGATCAGGAGGCCTCCTGGGTCGTCAACCACTACACCAGCAGCTCCATGAGCAAGCTGCAGAAGGCAGTCCGCCTGCACGAGTGGCTCTGCGACCATGTCATCTACGATCCGGACACGGCGCTCTACGACCGCATGAAGGAAGCCGGCCAGAACCCGCCCTCTACCCTGCTCACCCAAAAGAACCATGTGGACGCCTCTGCGTTCATGCACAAGAAGGCAGACGGCAAGTATTACACCGTCTGCGACGGATACGCCAGAGCCTATAAGATCCTGATGGACAAGGCCGGCATCCCGACCGACTATGTCAGCGGCAGCAACCGCTTCAACAGCAATCTCTCCGGCCACGCATGGAACCTCGTGAAACTCGACGGCACCTGGTACCATGTCGATGTCACCTGGGACGACAACAATGTCACGCTCGGCTACAATTATCCGGACGGCATGGTGCCGGACAGCGACATCTTCCCGATCACGACCTACGCCAGAAGATACGAAAACTTCCTCTGCTCCGACGCAGAATTCGCAAGAGACGGCCACAACAAGTATGAGTGGGCTTCCAGAGAGCATCCGGAGCTGAACCGCATCAGCGGCGCGGCACCCGACGATTCCCTTGCGATGCGCGGCGATCTGGACGGCAATTACTACTTCACCAGCGATGACCTCGTCATCCTGCAGCAGTATGTGCTCGGCTCTCACCCGCTCTACGGACAGGACCTGAAAAAAGCCGACATCAACAAGGACGGCAGCGTGGACAGCTTCGATGTCACCGCCATGAGACAGTACCTGAACCAGTATGATCTCTGGTCTCCGGCAGCCCTCAGATATTCCTATCTGGAGTACTGATTCTGCTCCGTCAGAGAAAGAGAGAAAGCAGGCAGTTCCCTTTTTTCGGGGAGCTGCCCGCTTTTTTGGGGCGCGCCGGAAGAACGGCCGCCGCGATCAAAAAACACAATCCCCCGCAGGTTTTCACAGATTGCCTGCGGGGGTTCATTTGTGCTTTGGAAGGGAGGGCATCCCTCCCGGTCATGCTTCAGCGGTCACGCTGCGGAATCGCCTGCGCAGATTCACTTCCAGACGGGGCCGACGATGAAAACAAGCCAGAACCATGCCGTCACAAGCGCCAGCGCGGCGGCTGTGACGCAATAGATGATCTTATGCGACTGCACGGTGAACGGACGGATGAAGTAAGTGAGAATCACCGGAATCTGGATGGCCAGCAGCAGGATAACCTCAAGACGGACCGCCTTTTTTCCCGTAACCGAGCCGTTCATGCCGATTGTAAACATCACGGAAAAGTACGCAACATACAGCAGCAGGCAGATCAGAAGTTTTACAAAGAGTTTCATCATAGCTCATCATCCAGGACGGTATACAGATCATAAACGAACGAACCGGATTTGTCCTCAATTCTGTCCTTGACGGTTGACGGAAGCACGCTTTTCTTTATAGTGTCGTCCGGATAGATCTTATTCCATGCGCCAACAGCAACCAGAACGCAGTTGTTCCAGAGAAGGTCGTAATAATTATGATCATTGTGATATTCAATCATCGTATCGAACTGATCCTGTGTGATCTTCTTGGTGTAGGCATAGTTGCGGTCATACTCCTGCTCGAAGTCAGACGGGTTGTCCTTCTTGTAATTCTTCTCATAGTTATTATGCTCCACGGCGTATTCCCTGTTGAAGTAAACACCTGCGATATCGCCTGCGCTGCCGCTGGAACTGCCGCTGGAGCTGCCGCTGGAACCAGCGCTGGAACCGGCCGAACCGCTGGAACCGCTTTCACCCGACACGGACGAACCGCCGGCCGCAGCACCGGAATTTCCGATTGCCACAGACTGACCGATCTTGATGCCGTACATACACGGATCCCTGTCCTCCCAATCCTTATAGGAATATCCGTGAATCAGTCCCGTGAAATCGAGCGTGTCGTCCACGGCGCTCTTATAAACAAGCCATCCGTGACCGGTCAAAGGATTGGAGCAGGATACGATGGTCAGGTCGCCGATGATGATGTCGTCCACATCTGCGTCATAATAGCCTTTGTCACGCGGTCTGTTGTCATCCGGATCGAGAATGCCGTCGTTGTCCGTGTCCTTGGACTTCGGATTGGAAATGAAGTCGTAGACGGCGACCTTGCCCTTCTTCACGGTATGCGGCAGGCCGGCTTCGTAGAGGTACTGGTCGATGTCCATATAGCTTGTCGGGGTTGCGCTGCCGAGCTCGTCAATATCCGAAATGCCGTCGAGGTCAGAATCCTCCGTAGAGCCGGCGGTCGGCTTTTTATTGAGCTTGACGACATTCAGCGGCGTGCCGTTCAGCGCGATCCAGGAGCCGTCATTCGTCTCCTCGTCGATCATGCTGGAGATGCGGAGCAGCTCGCTCTTGAAATTGCCGGTCACATCGGCAAAGATGCCGTTTGTTCCGGAGAACAGGGCGTTGTAGGTGCTGCGTCTGCCGGAATGGGACACGACAGAGGTATTGATGCCGCTGCCGCGCAGACGGGAAATCATTGCGCTCATGTCGGCAATGCCGTAGTTGTTGTTGTTCTTGTAGCCTGCGTCCGTGACCAGAATAAAGAACTTCTGTGCGCCCGTTCTGAGGTTCAGTCTGCGGGCCTTTTCCAGACCGTCAATCGGCGTTTCCGGATCGTCACCGCCGCCGCCGACCGACAGCGTCGAGATCGCGGCCTTGTACTGCTCTGCATTGACAAACCACGGCGTACCGTTCGGAGCAAGCTTCACCTTTGTGGAATCCTTGCCGTCATTCGTGATGTCTCTGTACTCGACCAGCGCGAAGTACGGCTTGATGCCTGCGCCCTCGATTTCATTGACGAATGCAATCAGATTGTTGCGGACATTGTTGATGTAGCCGCTCATGGAGCCGGTCGTATCGACGATAAAGACGATATCGACCTGTCCCTTGACCTTGATGTCTGCGATCTTGGTGTCGCCGCCCGGTGCGCGGAGCACGGGCTTTGCGGGTGCCGGAGCAGGTGCCGGTTCTGCCGGCTCTGTCTCCTCGGATGCGGCCGTTTCCGCAGCCTCGTCAGAGGCCTCGGCACGGACCTCCGCATCGGAGCCCTCGCCGCTCATTTCGTCCGTGACCGCTTCGGCGGATTCCGCAGCGGCTTCGTCCTCCGCATCGTCTGTCCGGTAATACTCTTCCGCGTCAATGCCCATTGCAGCGAGCATATCAATAATGTCAGACACAAAATAGATGCCCTTGCCTGCGATTTCCGCAGACAGCGTCCGTGTCTCAGCATCAAAGGAGGTTTTGAGCGGATGGGTTTCTGTTTCATCGTTGTAGCAGATCAGCAGGCCGCTGGTCTCGGTCTCTGCGACCGTATAGGAAGGGATGACATAATCATCGCTCAGCTTGAAGGAAATGCGGCCGCTTTCAAACTCGGAGCCGGTGATCTCAACCACCTTGCCGACATAGAATCTGTCGTCGCTCAGCAGCGCGCCGGTGTAATTCTTGACGCGGATGCCGGCAGCATCGCCGAGCTTGGCGGTGACGGTCAGCTCCGGTACAGCCGCATTATCACGCAGCAGCACGGAAGCATACTGCTTGTCCGCAATCTTGAAGTCAACGGTCTCATCGCCGTCCTTCACGCCGTTTCCGTCGCTGTCCTCCTTGTTCGGATCAAACGAGCAAGCGATCTCATCGCCGTCCCTGACACCGTCGCCGTCGGTGTCTTCCTTCAGCGGATCCGTGTGATAGACATTGATCTCATCGCAGTCGCTCAGACCGTCGGCGTCACTGTCGGGATGACGCACAGCCGTGCCGAGCTTGAGCTCCTCCGCGTTGGTCAGGCCGTCCTCATCGCAGTCAGCATCTGCGTCGGATACGCCTTCTTTGAAGGACTCCGCGACCAGCGGATCGGTCTGTGACTGGTATATCTCCTGGAAATCCGTCAGGCCGTCGCCGTCGGTGTCGGCCTTCTCCGGATCGGTCTTGAACACTTCCTCATGGTATGCGGCAAGTCCGTCGCCGTCTGCATCGCTCAGATCCAGATCGAGCACCTCTGCGTTCTTTTCGCTCGTGTTCCTGAGAATCAGTGCAGCAGAATCCTTTTCGCCGGTCTTCGACTCCGCCGTAACGGTCACGGTGTTGGTGCCGACGGTCAGGCCGATCGGGCTGATCTCCCATTCCTCGGCAACTGCCAGCACGCCCTCCTGGATCTTGGTTCCGGCTGCATCGCAGACCGTATAGGTCAGCTTGGCGGTCTCTGCACTCTGATCGAGGGTGCCGTATACCGCGTCGATCTTTTCGGCGACCTGATAGGAGCCGTCAGAAGCGGCCTCACCGAAATCGGATGTATCAAATGCGATTGCGGAAGCACGATCCGTGTAGCTGCCCGAAACCGTGATCTCCGCAGCCGCTCCGCCGTAGGTGAAATCGGCAGCCGCCGAAACAGAGACGGTCTTCGTCTCATTGACAGCCTCGACCTTTTCGCAGAGCGGAACGGCGCTCAGCGTGATCGAAGCACAGAGCAGAAGCGTCAGCAGGGCGCGGGAGCGCTTCTTTCTCGCCAGAAGCATGACAGCCAGTGCGCAGGCTCCGACGCTCATTGCGACAGCAGCCCGCTCGCCCTTTGCATCGCCGGTCTTCGGCAGCTCGGTCACGCTGCTGCCGCCGTCGGTTTGATTGGATGTGTCCGCAGCCGGCTTTTCCGAAGCCGGTTTTGCGGCAATGTGATAGGTCCTGGTGTCGTTGGCACCAAGTGTCAGCTCGATGCTCGCGTTCTCCGTCACTTCGAGAAAGCCGGGCAGCGAAGCGTTCAGCTTCAGATCGCTGATCTCATAGCTGCTGACATTCTTCGCCTCGACATCAAAGGCGACGCTCTCACCCTCTGCGTATGCAGTCTTCTCCGGCACGATGCTGAGCTGCACCTTGTCTGCGGCATATGCTGTCACAGGCATCAGGGCCGAACACACCGCAGCGCCGAGCAGCACTGCAATCTGTCTGCATTTTCTGTTCACTCTGTGTTCCTCCTAAAAATGATATTGTTCCGCGGAAACATTCTCATGCTCCTGTCGCTTCCGTCAAACACCATAATTATATCATGTTTTTATACTAAATGCAATTTTTTCACCGTGATTTGTGACGAACATACCAAGAAACGCCGGATAATCTGTTTTTTTGAATGATGTTGCACGAACCGAGCAGACAAATTCCAGCGCTTTTTTCAGGCGGGGACCGTACAACACGGCGGCAGGAGCGGGCGCAGAAAAATTCGTTTTCTGCCGAAGCCGGAAGGGATGTAAAACATAAAAAACGGGAGCTGACAAATTTGCCGGAACGATATATCATCATATTGCTCAGCCATCCCGGTCTGCTGATCCGGTGGAGCGCCTGATTCCGCCTGGTTCCTTTGCAAACCGGTCGAGAATGTCCGGCCGGTTTCTGAATTAAGACAATCTTGCATCTTTCTGTCGGCGCTGTCCTGCAGCCGGATTCAGCAATTTCCTCTTTGTCAATCATGCCCTGTCTGCGGCGCGATTTTTCACAGGCAAAAAGAGAACCTCAACCGCACGGTTTGCACGGCTGAGGTTCTTTTCCTCTGTTTTGGGCGGAATCCGCGGGCTTTCAGTTCAGAAAGTGCGAATCTGCGCCGGTTTTCAGTCCAAAGACTTCATTGTCGGGAAGAGCAGCACATCGCGGATCGACTGGCTGTTCGTCAGCAGCATGACCAGTCGGTCGATGCCGTATCCGATTCCGCCCGTCGGCGGCATACCGATTTCCAGCGCGTTCATGAAGTCCTCGTCGATGTGGTTTGCTTCCTCGTCGCCCTTCTTGATCAGCTCCTCCTGCGCCTCAAAGCGCTTGCGCTGGTCAATCGGATCGTTCAGCTCGGAGTACGCATTGCACATCTCACGCGCC